>NZ_JANPGM010000306.1:0-4153 GCF_031423935.1 Chamaesiphon sp. VAR_69_metabat_338 | reverse complement strand
CAAATCCATTTACCATTCGTATATTCCTTCCAGATGGTGATGCCGAAGGACTTAGAATAATTGATAGGATGAATTGGACTGGGCAGGGGATTGTTTTTCCCAGAGATAAATGGCTTAATGTTAAATTTCGTAGTGAATTAGACAAGACAGGAATTTACATACTTGTTGGTTATCAAAACGATGAAAATGATGAACTTCCTTTACTCTACATAGGACAATCAGATTGTGTTAAGAATCGGATAGAGTCTCATTATCAAAATAAGGATTTTTGGAATTGGTGTATTGTCTTTGTTTCAGCAAATAATGGGTTGAATAGAGCGCATGTCACTTGGTTAGAGTATGCATTGATTCAGAAAGCTCTTGAATCCAAACGTAGCCACCTTGATAATGGTAATCTTCCACAGGAACCAGTACTATCAGAATCAGAAAAAGCAGATACGCAGGCATTTCTCAAAGAAATCATCCAAATTATTCCGCTAGTTGGTCTTCGCGCATTTGAAGTACCCAAACCTGTAGCCATACCACAAGCATCTAGTAAAGATATTCCAAAATTACCTCTTATTAGTCCCAGTCTGATATTGGCAACAGTGGAAGAAAAAGACACTGTAATTGTCCCAGCGCAGAAAGAAGGTTTTGAAAGAGAGTTTCTCACAAACAATTGTTGGTATGCTATTCGTATTTCTGGTGGAATGATCCAGAAAATTAAATATATTGCAGCTTACCAAACAGCTCCTATCTCTGCCATTACTCACTATGCACCCGTTGAAAGGATAGAACCTTATGGTGAGGAAGGTAAGTACAAGCTTATTTTTTCAGAAAAAGCAACATCGATCGATCCCATACGTTTCGCAGATGCTCCTCAGGGCACCATGCAAGGGCAAAGATATACGAGTTTACAACGTCTCAAATCAGCTAAAAAATTGACTGACTTGATTTAAAGTTATATTATGGGCGTCGAGCGAGCTTTTTAGATAGATTTTAAGGCTTTGTATCGAAAGCTTTCTCGATATTTGACATGGTACGGAATAGCTTAAATTCTCGATCGGTAAAAGCTTGAAAATCAAATCTTTGATAAAACTTGACCGCTTCCGCATCAATTGCTTCGACAACTACAGCAAAAGAAGCAGTCGCTTTACTAATGCGCAGACTGCGATGTAGCGCATCCATAATTAATAATTTTCCCCACCCATAGCCTCGATAATCATTCGATACTGCCAATCTGCCAATGAGATTGACACCAACAATCGGATATCTGGGGATTTTTTTAGCAAGATTCTGAGGTAGTTCTTCCAAATTTATGCCGCTCATCGAGAGGGTATAATAACCAATTATTTTTTGACGATCTTTGTCAGAAATAACGTAAGGAATAGCAATATTTCTCTTCTTATCTTGAGTAGCAATAGTATGCAGATAACGATCGAGTCGTTCGTTACCGCAGCTAAAAGCCGCTTTATCGTGATGGGATGCGAGCAGTTCGATCTCAAAATTAATGGATTCGGGATTTAGCACTCATCCGATTCCTGTTTGCTCATCATCTGTGCGTACCATCGAGCATCTGCAGTCGCTCGTTCGCTCACAGGAGCGGGATTTAATAGTGCTTCGGTAAATGCTAGCCGATCTCGCTGGGTCAATTCTATTAGTTCGCGATCTTTAATCGTCTGGGTAGCCGCATCAGCCAAAACTGAAATCATGAATTCAGTCAAGTTCTGTCCGCGCAAACTTGCAGCCCTTTCCATCAGTTGTTTTTGCTCTAGTGTCACACGCGCTTCCAACCGTGCATTCTTACTAGTTTTAATTGTTAAATCGGTGTTTATTTCCATGATTTCAGTCGATCGACACCAATATTGTATCATCGTACGGCTGCAAAGCGTACATATTGACTATTGTTTGGGCGTTGACTGGTTTCAATTTACAACTAGAGATCGTGCAAGCAGCGATTTTAAATACACATCAGTCGGCGATTGACTCGATCGATCTCCGCCTCAGCAAAACTAGAGAAATTGTTTGTAGAATATAGATCCTCAAGTATTTCAGACTCGCTCGATCGACAGAGCCTCGCAGGTTTTCCGCGATCGCGAATCGTTGATACAATAGATACCATTCTAAATCTCCTGCGATTGCTGGTTGTCAGGGTTCGAGATTCGATCGGTCTAACGCCTGGATCGTCTACAATCGATCCTTCAAGTGGATCTCAATAGACCCATAGCATTGGTTGAGGAAAAAAAGTAATTGAAGATACATAAATTAAATTGAAATCCTGGTAAAAGCTATAGATCGACATCAACCGCCGTATCGATATCTGAGGAAACACCTAACGGTGCCTGCGCCTCGACCCAAATCTATTTGAACCCGACCCTACACTAAATTATCTACCGATCGTTACCCGCACTACATCACTATGAACTACACAGATAATCACTGGCGTATGGACAATTCCACCACTGCAACTGCTGCTAATCAAGAACCGTATTTTGGCCCGCGTTGGTTGGTTGAAGAACGCGATGCTTGCGGGGTGGGATTTATTGCGTGTCCGGCGGGGGATACTAGTCATAAGTTAATCGAGCAGACGTTGGCAGCTTTGACATGTATGGAGCATCGCGGCGGGTGTAGTGCCGATCGAGATTCTGGCGATGGGGCAGGAATTCTGACGCAGATTCCTTGGCAGGTAGTGTTCCCAGAGTTATTCTATTCGCGGGAATATGCAAATCTTGGTAATTCTCTTGCGGTAGGGATGCTATTCTTACCCCAAGATGCGGACAAACGAACTGTAGCAAAGAAAATTATTGAGGAAGTCATCATTCAGGAACAGTGCCAGCTAATTCGTTGGCGGAAAGTCCCTGTTAAGCCGGAGACGTTGGGTGTTCAGGCGCGAGAAAATCAACCCTACATCGAGCAACTGGTTATTGCCGGAACTACGACTGGAGATGAATTAGAACGACAGTTATATCTGGTGCGTCGCAAGATTATCAAAGCGTTACAAGCCGATGGTACTGTCAAGCCTGGGGATGACTTTTATATTTGCTCGCTCTCTAGTCGGACGATCGTTTATAAAGGCATGGTGCGATCGGCGGTATTAGGTGAGTTTTATAGTGACTTAACCAATCCTGAATTTAAGGCGGCGTTTGCAGTTTATCATCGTCGCTTTAGCACCAATACTCTGCCCAAATGGCCGTTGGCACAGCCGATGCGGATTTTGGGGCACAATGGTGAAATTAATACCTTATTGGGTAATATTAATGGCATGATGGCGCGGGAGAGCGACCTCGACCATCCGTTGTGGAATGGTAGACTGCGGGAGTTACAGCCGATTCTCAACCTCGATAATAGCGATTCGGGGACATTGGATAATGTCTTGGAACTGCTCGTCCGTTCCGGTCGCAGTCCGATCGAAGGGTTAGCGATTATGGTACCCGAAGCGTACAAGAATCAGCCGGAATTAGAGAAATATCCCGAAATTACCGATTTTTACGAATACTATTCGGGATTGCAGGAAGCTTGGGATGGCCCTGCGTTGCTTTCGTTTAGCGATGGTAAAGTTGTGGGTGCGACTCTCGATCGCAATGGCTTGCGTCCGGCGCGGTATTGCATTACCAAAGATGGTTATTTGTATGTCGGTTCCGAAGCTGGGGTGGTGGATTTACCAGCTAGCGAAATTATCGAAAAAGGTCGGCTCGGCCCTGGTGAAACGATCGTCGTAGACTTAGAAACCAAAGAGATTTTACATAATTGGGAAGTCAAACAGCGGATCGCGCAAGCACATCCCTATGGTGCGTGGCTGAACGAGCATCGGCAAACACTAACTAACCAAGCTTTTGAAACTACTTGTCGAGTCGAGTCGGCAAATTTACTCAATCAGCAGACGGCATTTGGCTATACCGAAGAAGACATCGCGATGATCGTCAACGACATGGCGGAAAATGGCAAAGAGCCGACTTTCTGCATGGGTGACGATATTCCGCTGGCGGTATTGTCAGAAAAAGCGCATCCTTTATATGACTATTTCAAACAACGCTTCGCTCAAGTTACTAACCCCGCGATCGATCCGTTGCGCGAAAAATTAGTGATGTCACTGGATGTCAGCCTGGGCAAGAAGGGTAATTTACTCGAAGCCAAACCCGAACACGCGGGTTTCCTCAAGCTCAATAGTCCCATT
>NZ_JANPGM010000305.1:0-3222 GCF_031423935.1 Chamaesiphon sp. VAR_69_metabat_338 | reverse complement strand
TAAATTAGTCCGCGCAGGCGGACTTTGCATCATGAGCGGTGATTTTAATCGCGCGATTCAATCGAATCTATACCCAAAGCTTGCTGCAAGATTTTACGCTCCTCGATCGATAGTTCCATCCACACTCGCGGATCGTCTGGTTTTTGCTTATAATGCAGCGCGGTGGTGAGTAAGCGTAAGGGTAATTGATATTCGGGTAAATGGTGTGTAAGTTCGTGCCAAGTATCATGCCAGAGGGTGGCTGTGGTGTCGCTGATATGGGGTGAGATCAGGTGTTTGCATGAGCTGACCAAACCGTTGGTGACGGTTGTGGGAAAAGCATTAAACATGTCTAATAAATTGGTGACTATAGATTTCCATTGTGACAAATCTTTTGTGAGCAAAGCATTTATAGCTAGCTCGATTTTAGAACTAGTAAATAATGCCTGCTTGCAAAGATCCATCAACTGTAATGCAGTTTTATTATCACCTTCAATAGCTAATATATGATTGCAGCTTACAATAGCTTCCGTCCATCGTGTAGATTCAGCTAAGGCAAATCCTTGGTACATCCAATCCCCTATAGAACCTCTAAAAGCTATGAGTTTTTGCGTATACTGTAATGCTTCGTCGGGGAGATTTCGATCGAAACAATCTCGCATTTTTTTTAAACAAATCGCAATTCGTGGATCTTGTTCGCTATTATCAATCTCTTGCAAAGCTAATTCCAGATGCTGCTGCATAAATCCATCAAATATTTTTTGTCGTAACGCCTCCAATTCATCTTTGGAATACCAAGTTCGCAAAAAATCCACCATAAACTTGAGCGTACTATCTCGCTCTTTTTTCATTCCCAAACAAATTCGCATTAGCGGTTCTTTCAACGCATAAAACGACTCCCGCCCGATCGATTCGACATTGACATAGCCCTTTTCCTTCAACTCCTTCAACTGGCTCGAAGTCGTTTGCGACGTGATGAAACAGCGTTGGGCGATATCCTTCACCGTGGCTGGAAACTTGCGATCGCACAAAAATTCGACAATTTCTCGCTGTTGCGCTGATAGATACTGCATCCGCGATTGATAATAAGGCGTGAGCGCGTCCAATAATGCCATAAACGGCTGCACCAATTCTTCCAACGATTCCCGCGACAAAAACTCGGCAAAAATCACATAGATGCGCGGATTTCCCCCCGCCAAATGCTCCACCGCTTGCACTCGCGCTTTGCCCATTGGGGTTTTTAAAAAGCTGACTAACTCGGTTTGTTCGCGTAGGCTGGCAATCCTAATTAATAATTGCACCGCTTCCGGTGCGGTTAGCTCTTGCAACCGCACCGGACGGAAGAAACCATAAAAAGGCTTACTCCGACTTTGTACTCCATTAAACAGCCTCGGAGCCGTCGCTAAAATTGTGCAACAGCCGCTATTTTGCAGAAATGCCCGTAACTGTTGCTGTCCGCTATCGCCTAAACCTTTAAATAGATCGTCTAGATTTTCGGTAATTAATAGTAGCGTGCGATCGCCAATTATCTCTGTCAGTAAGCTCATCGCCGCTTGTTCGGCATCGGCTGAGGATAGTTCGTACAAAGCCTCGATCCGTTGCTGAATGGCTGAATCTAGTGAATCTATAGCTCTCAAGATTCGCAATAATAATTTGAGAAAAGAGGTAATCCCCCATTCCTCTTCTCGCAACCAGGCAATTAAGATGCGATCGTGCAAATCCGTCATCGCCTGCACTCGATGATAAACCAGCGATACCAGATGAGTTTTCCCCATTCCCCGCGCCCCAATTATCAGGCTATGATGCTTAGTGGGAGTCAATACACTCTCGCGAATTCGATCGACTAAATCCGCCGCTATCGCCTCCCGCTGTACGAAAATAGATTCTAAATCAGCAGGATTCATCAAGCTGGGTGTAAATGAAAATATCGTTGGCGATTTCATCATCCCAACCCCCGACTCAATTTCCAATATTGCTGAATCAACGGAAACCGAAATGCATAAGCACCAGCATTTTGTTGTCCGATATAATGGTCGCGTTGTAATAAGCTGAGAACTTTTAGTAACATTTCTCGATCGAGATTTTGCAAGTTACTTTGCACCTGCAAACGCTGTAATAAATCTGACAACGGCAATGGGTTTGCTGTTACTGCTAATTCATCTAAAACCCCTAAAGCAAATGGTACTATCGGCGATTCATAATATGTATCGATCCGTTCTCGATAATGCGCCATATCCCAGCGATTGGAAGGGTTGTAAAGATTGTCGAGAATAATGTCTGCAATGCTTGTTTGTGTAATGGGTGAATTTAGCTGTTGTAATTCATCGACAATATGGTGAATATAATATGGCACGAGATCGACTGACTCGGCGATCGAAATAGCTAAATCTCGAACATCAATGTTTGCACCAGTTAATAACTCCTGCGCCAGCAAGATCGCATCATCTAAATCTAATGGCATAACTTCTTCTGGATGCATATCATTAGTAGTTGCCCCAGCCGCACCGACTTTTTTGAGTTGAGTTACCACATGATGCAACCCGATCGATCCAGTAAATACCATTCGCAAATTAGAATGAGTTTGACGCAGAGATCGCAACGTCGTCAAGATTTCCATCGTCACTGTTTCGCCCAAATCTCGATTGATATTATCGAGCATCATCGGCATCTCATCCCAGAAGAACACCACCATCCCTTCCTGTTGTGCCATCAAGTCTTCGATAGTTTTAGTAAGGATCGTTTTCCAGTGCTGTTCGATCGATTTTGGCAGTTTAAATCCCTTGATTTCTGCGCCGCTTAATTCTTTGAGCAAAGCTCTCACCCCACCCATCGCCTGTTCTTTGCCACTCAAATCCTGCTGAACGTCATGTAACACTGCTTCAACAAATTCTAATGGCGTTCGCAAACCCTCTAAATCCCGAAACTTCACCAACATCTGCGGTAACGGCTGCTCTGTCATCTTCTTGATAACGCTCGTCTTCCCCATCCGCCGCTCTGCTGTCAGTAACAAGCTCTGTCGCTCCAACACCTGCCACAGTCTGGCGATAAGTCTATCTCTACCTAGTACTTCATCTGCTGCTAACTGCCCGCCAGGATTTGGTTTCATGAGAATATTGCTCAATCGTCATCTTCTATTGTACGTCAGTTTTTATTTACGTCAAATTCATCGTAGATGTTCGATCCGATCGCATTGAATCGGTAGGGGTAATTCATGAATTACCCCTACCGATTCAATGTGATGAC
>NZ_JANPGM010000304.1:0-6505 GCF_031423935.1 Chamaesiphon sp. VAR_69_metabat_338 | reverse complement strand
GCCGCTTGCGAGTTGTTTATGACAATGGGACAGAAAGTGATTACCTGCTGCGATCGCTCCAACGTGCCTTAAATAAAGACAAGGCTAGTCGCCGTATCACTAGCCCAGATTTAAGTTCACTCCCACTGTTTTCGCAAGTTGTAGCAGCCGATGACTTAGCGACTGGCTACATTTATGTACTTAGAAGCCAATCAGAACATCCCTTCATTGCAGAAAATCGATCTGTCATTCACAAAATCGGTGTGACGATCGGTGACGTGAAAAGACGGGTTGCCAACGCCAAGAAAGACCCTACCTATCTGCTAGCGGATGTAGAAATAGTCGCAACCTTCAAACTGGCGAATATCAACAGCAAGGGACTTGAAGCAATACTTCACAAATTTTTCAGCAGTGCTCGGTTAGATTTGGAATTGAAGGATCGCTTCGACATACCAGTGAAGCCACAGGAATGGTTCTTTGTGCCACTGAATGCGATCGAGGAAGTAATTGAAAAAATCAAGGCAGGAACTATCGAGCAATTTCGATACGATCTGGCGGCAGCAAGTCTCACGCGATTGTAATGAACCCAAAGCCAATAGCATCAATAAGACGACACCGGCTACCGTGGATGACCAAAAAGTCTGTTTATCCCCGATTGGAAAGTAAATGAAATGTACTTATGTGAGATAACAAATCGATGGAGCAGCCCTCTGAGAGTATCAGAAGTCATCTGCGGTAGCTCATCTCAATCGTTAGATCGATTACGTTAATACCGACGGTGCAAAACATTAGCGTTGAGTATTTTTGGTCATCGATCTGTAAAATCAAATAAATAAGTTAAAGATAAAAATCTAAGTTATCTATCGAAACCTCAGAACATAATTTTCTGGAATGCTTCAAACTAATAATAAAATTGCTGAAGGTCATATTATCGCCGTTTGTAACCATATTGCGCGTGATTTCATTTCAGTAACCTTTGTTTGAGTCAGTTGAGGTACTATCTTATTCGATCGACGGATCTTCGTGGATAGCTGTTGCTATTATCTCTCTAAAAAGTGGGTCGAAGAGCACCTGTCAGTGTCGATGCAGCGATGGAAGTAAGTGAGATCGTACCCGACTTGTCCGAGGAGTTGGGTTGCCATCGCCATCAAAAGTTGAGTTAGGTTCGATCGACGGTTCGCCCGAACGATGTCCGTAAACTCACAAGTTAGGATAAGAAGATTGAAGCAGTACTTACATGGTATCGATCGAACCGACTAAAATAGACACCGCAGCCTCACATCAGACTACCCAAATTATTTAAGCGATTATTTTTAACCCTTATGGGCAAGCCAACCGGATTTATTGAATACCTGCGCGAAGTCGAAGGCGAACTCGCACCACTCGATCGCGTCCACAATTGGGACGAATTTCACCTACCCATGCCCGACGACAAGCTCCGCAACCAGGGAGCTAGGTGCATGGACTGTGGCACGCCCTTTTGCCATACGGGCACGCTGATTAGTGGCATGGCTAGCGGTTGCCCGATTAATAACCTGATTCCAGAATGGAACGATCTGGTCTATCGCGGACTCTGGCGCGAAGCCCTCGACAGGCTCCACAAAACCAACAACTTCCCCGAATTCACGGGTCGAGTCTGCCCCGCCCCCTGTGAAGGCTCCTGCGTACTAGGCATTCATAACCCGCCAGTGACGATTAAAAGCATCGAACACTCGATCGTCGATAAAGGCTGGGACGAGGGCTGGATCGTCCCCGAACCCCCTGCCAAACGCACGGGTAAAAGAGTCGCGATCGTCGGTGCTGGCCCTGCCGGACTTTGTGCCGCCGCTCAACTAAATAAAGCCGGACACTGGGTGACAGTTCTCGAACGAGCAGATCGCCCGGGCGGATTGCTGATGTACGGCATCCCCAATATGAAGCTCGAAAAAGAGCGAGTCGTCCTCCGCCGGATCGAGCTACTCGAAGCCGAAGGCATCACCTTCAAATGCAATGTGGAAGTTGGCAAAGATATTAGTGCCGAAGATCTGCGGAAAAATTATGATGCGGTCATCCTCTGTACTGGAGCCACCAAACCGCGCGATCTCCCGATCGAGGGTCGCCAATTTAAAGGCATCCACTTCGCAATGGAATTCCTCACAGCTAATACCCAAACAGTATTGGACGGCAAAGAACATCGCGACTTTATCGCTGCTGCCGGTAAAGATGTCATCATCATTGGTGGTGGAGACACGGGTACCGATTGCGTCGGCACCTCGATCCGCCACGGCTGCAACAGTGTCGAGCAACTAGAAATCATGCCGATGCCGCCCCAGTCCCGCGCGGCGAATAATCCCTGGCCAGAATGGCCGAAAGTCTACAAAATGGACTACGGCCAAGAAGAGGCCGCCGCGAAATTTGGAGCCGATCCGCGCGCCTATCTCACCACTGCCACTAAATTCGAGGGCGATGCCGACGGCAACGTCACTGCCGTTCATACCGTCCAAGTTCAGTGGGAGAAAAATGAGCAAGGGCAATTTGTGCTTCAACACGTCCCTGGTACTGAGAAAGTCAATCCCGCTCAGCTCGTGCTGCTGGCGATGGGTTTCCTCGGCCCCGAGCAACCACTTATTGATGCTTTAGGCTTAGAGAAAGACCCGCGCAGCAACATCAAAGCCGAACATGAAAAATACACCACCAGTATCCCTGGTGTCTTCGCCGCAGGCGATTGCCGTCGCGGTCAAAGTCTAGTCGTGTGGGCATTTAATGAAGGTCGCGGTGCCGCTCGTGAATGCGATTTGTATCTGATGGGAAGTACCGATCTGCCATAGGGTACCTTATGGGAAGGCTAATTAAGTTAATTAATTCACGCCTTCTCTGGTTCGATCGACACCACAATCATTCAATCAACAACTGCATAAAGGTAAATAACATGCAATCATTACAAACTGTCTACGAAAATCTTGAAAAGATCGATCGAGTCGATGCGACGACTAGTGCCACATACCGTCAGTCAGCACAGGAAGTATTAGCCGATCCTGAGATTAGTTTAGAGTGGCGCAAAGCAATATCCGATCGACTCAATCAAGTCAATCACGATCTAACGGTTCACGCTCATGTAGATGACGATAGTTATTAATTGATAATCGATCGTTGATAATCGATCGTTGTAGGTTGGGTAGAGCGAAGCGAAACCCAACAGCACATAGCATTAATGCTTGAACTCACTCAAATAACGCGATCGACGATCGAACATTGGGATCGTTGGATTTCGTGCCTCTAGCCAACCGACAGAGGTAAATTTACTTAGCCACTTTCCAAGGGCAGATCTAACTCGATCGCCAACCACCACAATCTCGATCGAATCGCACCAAACAGCCGTAAAATAGCTATAGACTGACTTTACAAAACGCAATCTTCTTCAGAATCATGGCACAAGTACAACCCTCCGTCCAACCCAAACTAGTCGTAACTAGATTTGGTTTCAATCGATTTGCAGAGCAATTGAATGGCAGAGCGGCAATGGTTGGCTTTGCGGCACTACTGGCGATCGAGTACATCACCGGCCAAAATCCGCTGGCGTGGATGGGCTTGGGAATTAATTAAGGATCTCTGCCAAATGAGCTAGTTTGCAGTGGGTATATTAAGAGAATGACTCGGCGCATTGGCTAATTCTCTACTTGTGGACGATCGATTACCCAGCCTGAGCTTGTAGAATAGGATTATAGATCGATGGTATCTTGTAATCCTAGTCTTACCCACCGAATAAATGAACGCGATATTTCCTACTTTCTTGAAAAGACTATACCGCAAAGAACCAATTTCCAGCTTTATTATTATTGTTGGTGCCGTTGATGCCGTCCTTGGAGGCGTTAATGAGGTGGGCACACTCATGATTTTGGGATTACTAACTTCGGGAGTGGCGATCGGTTATCGCTGGTGGTGCATTCAGCAGTCGGAGACTGAATCGGGACGCAAGTCAAAACAATTATATTTACCATCTGCCGATGCCAATCGATCGCCACTCCCCGATCTCGATCGTCGTCGCCATCCGCCATTATAAGTTTTGGATGAGTAAGATCGATCCGACTGACTGCACCAAAATTACCAATAACTACCCTCGCCCCTTTCAATTGACATTAGGATAGCAATTTTTTTGTGAGTAATAATATCGCTTGGACAGCTGAAGCAGAAGCAAAACTCAAGGAAATCCCGTTTTTTGTGCGACCTGCGGCACGAAAGAAAATCGAAAAGTTTGCCCAAGAAGAAGGCACCATTGAGATTACTTCCGAAGTTTACGATCGCGCCAAACAACAATTCGGGCAAAAGTAAACTTCAGTCGATCGATTGTCAGTACAACTTTCCCGAACCGTAGCGATCTCCACTCTTCTCCCCGTCCCCCAGTTCCCCGTCCTCCAATCCCTACCCCCTAAGATATGTCGATCGCATTTAGCAAATACCAAGGCTTAGGTAACGATTTTATCCTAATCGATAATCGTCACAGCGATACACCAGTCATCGAGCCAGAAGAAGCGATTATTTGGTGCGATCGGCATTTTGGGATTGGTGGCGACGGAGTGATTTTCGTGCTCCCAGGAACGGATGGTGCCGACTACACCATGCGGATTTTCAATTCTGATGGCTCGGAGCCAGAGATGTGCGGCAATGGCATTCGCTGCATGGCCAAATTTATCGCCGATTTAGAAGGCAAAACCGATCTGGCTGTCACCTACAAAATTCATACTCTCGCTGGCATCATCACCCCAGAAGTATTACCAGAGGGCAATGTCCAAGTAGATATGGGCGAACCGCGACTCTCGGCTGCCGAAATCCCCACGACATTGAGTTCTAGCGATGATAAGGTAGTCGATCGATCGATTGAAGTCGATGGCAAATCCTGGACGGTAACTTGCGTCAGCATGGGCAATCCCCATTGTATGACTTTCGTAGACGATGCTAACGCGATCGATCTCAACGCGATCGGGCCAAAATTCGAGCATCATCCGGCTTTCCCCCAGCGCACTAATACCGAATTCGTCCAAATTATCCGTCCCGATTACGTCAGAATGCGCGTCTGGGAACGCGGTGCGGGCATCACCCTCGCCTGCGGTACGGGTGCCTGTGCGACGGTAGTGGCTGGCGTCCTCACTGGCAAATGCAATCGCTTTTGTACTGTCGAATTACCTGGCGGTTGCCTCCAAATCGAATGGTCGCAAGCCGATAATCGCGTCTACATGACCGGCCCTGCTGAGTTAGTATTTAAAGGAGCAGCCGCACAAGAATAGGAGTACAGATGATGATTGCCGCCATCGAGCAACACCCTAATTCTACGAATGAGTTTGCCCCTGCGTTCCCACTCAATCTGAGCGCGGTGAAATTTACTCCTGCCCAATTTCAAGATCTTTGCGACACCAATCGCGATCTGCGGTTAGAACTTACTAGCACTGGAGAATTAATATTTTTGGCACCAACTGGTTGGGGTACTTCTAGGCGAAATCTGAAATTTATCGTCCAGATTGGCATCTGGAACGAGCAAACGCAACTGGGAATGGCTTTTGAATCATCTGGTGGTTTTGTTCTACCTAATGGTGCTCAACGTTCTCCTGACGTTGCCTGGGTAGAGAAATCGAGAATTGAAGCCTTCAATCCAGACCCCAATAAGTTTTTGCCTTTAGCTCCCGATTTTTTAATCGAATTACGTTCTGCTAGCGATCGCTTATCCACAATTCAAGAAAAGATGCAAGAATACCAAGCCAATGGAGTACGGTTGGGTTGGTTAATAGATCCTCAGCATCAGCGGGTCGAAATTTATCGCATTAATAAAGAAACTGAAATTCTCCAATCGCCAGCCCAGCTTAGTGGCGAGGATATTTTACCTGAATTCATCCTCGATTTAACCGATATCTGGTAGCCCAATTCATTCTTATCAACTTGCTACTTCAACTCGATCGACTGAATTATACCCCACCCAACTTTACCAGGTCGCTGCTGACAGATATCTCATTTAGTTTAGCAGCGGGTGAATGTTTGACTTTAACGGGGATTACTGGTGCGGGTAAAAGTACGTTGTTACGATTGCTAAATCGTCTGAGTGAACCAACGAGCGGGCAGATTTTGTTCGATGGTACTGACTATCGATCGATCGATCCGATTACGCTCAGAAAACAAGTAATGTTGGTAAGCCAGGAACCAAAGCTATTAGGGATGAAAGTACGCGAAGCTTTGGCTTATCCCCTACAGTTACAATCTTTGGGTGCTGAAGAAATCAAACAGCGGATCGTGACTGTGGCTGAAAAATTGGAGATTACCTCCGATTGGTTCGATCGATTAGAATCACAGCTTTCTGCCGGACAAAAACAGATCGTCTCGATCGCTAGAGGCTTAATTACGCGACCTAAAATATTATTACTGGATGAACCGATCGCTAATCTCGATTTTCACACTGCCGAAAAAATCTTAGAGTACATCACCGATCTGGCTCGATCGCAACAGATGGGGCTAATTATTGTCAATCATCAGTTAGAATTAGCCGCCCGATTTAGCGATCGAT
>NZ_JANPGM010000303.1:0-2228 GCF_031423935.1 Chamaesiphon sp. VAR_69_metabat_338 | reverse complement strand
GGGACTCGAACCCCCGACCGACTACTTAGAAGGTAGTTGCTCTATCCAACTGAGCTATTCACCCACATTAGCACCGTATCCTAACATACTTCGGCAACAATTGCAGCAATGTCAAGTGCCAAACCTCTGAAAAGTTGTGGGCAATTCGATCGCGGCGATGCTGGAGATCGGCAATATTACCCTTGGTAATATACGGGTATTCGATCTTAAATAAGAGGATATATTTTCGAGATCGGATATGTCAATCATCGATGCAAAATCAGTCCAGATTGGGATATCTACTCGCGCTGACGAGCGCATATCTAGATTGAAGCTCGATTATCAAGGCCAAACTTACGACCTCCTGCGAGTTGTTGCCGCTGGCAAACTCAATCCTGGCCGCGCCGGATCGCAATGGCAGCAAGCGATCGATGCGACTCCAACCGGTTGCTTGGTAGTTGCCGAAGCCAATTACTACTCGCTGTGGACGATCGAGCGCGCCATCTCCACACCCCCAACAGCAACTCAACAGGCCGTGCCGATGGCCGCGACTAGACTAGAATTGCAGCAAGCGAGTATCTGGCTACTCCAAGAACTCTGGGTGCAGTGGGAGAGTTCATTAGGCGTGAAACAATTGCCAATAATCGCCGAAGAGATCGTTGCTGCTACACCGGCCCTACAATCGCGGCGAGATTTCGATCGACTACTGGCGATCGATCCCTGGGCTGAAGCCAAGCTAGAAGCTTGGCGCGACAAGGATTTCGAGCTATTCGATCGCCATCTCTACGACATCGCTCAACACAAACTCGGTCGCCAATTTGGGACAGAACTCACAATCGAGATCGTGCGATCGATGCCAGCTTTATTACAAGCGACCTTAGCCGAAATCTTGGAACTTTAGCGGTCTAAAATTTCCTGCCCGCGCCCCTTTCTCCCATCCCCTGCATATGACTAAATCATCACTAGCTAAATCGGATCGCCAAACTCAGATTACTGGGGAATATGTCATTTATTGGGGCATTATTTGGGCGGCAATTTCGTTAGCTATCTATCTCAATTTTAGTGTCGTCGAGGCCAATGCCGCTCGTTCGCCGTGGTTCATTATGGCGACAATCGGATTAGAAGAAATTGGTTTGCTCGTTTCCGGTTGGCTGTGTCTGCGTAACTACAGGTATGAGTCGATCGTCAGTGGTAGAGCGGTATGGTTGTTATTTGCACTGGCGATGTTTACCTTTTTTATCGGTAATTTGTGGTTTTCAGCATGGGAATTATTGTGGGGATTAGATCCAGCCGCTTCGATTGGCAACGTGTTTTTCGTGTTGTTTTACGCGATCGCGATTGCGGCCATGAGATTGGCAATTCTCGATCGCGATGTCCAGTTGGTACCGCAGCAATGGGCGATCGTCGGCGGTGTGGTCGCACTGGGGTTGATGATGGGCTGCTGGCTGACGACACTCTCTGCTAGAGCCGTCCCCGCACCACTAGTAGGCTCGATCGCGATCGTGCGAGCGGATGGTAGCACTCAAGCGATTGTCAAGACTAGTTTGCCACCGATCGATGTGCCAGCGGCTAATCCGCGTCAGATCGCCAATTCCCCACAGCCACCAGCATGGGTACTGGCGATCGATCGATCGATGCAACCACTAGTCGATAGCTTCAATTTGTTTTATGTGTTGTGCGATCTAGTGCTACTGACATTTGCAGCCATTCTGTTCTTGGGGTTTTGGGGCGGTCGGCTGGGATTGCCCTGGCGAATGGTCGCTCAGGCGGTATTATGTTTTTATATTGCCGATACTTGGTTCGCTTACGCCCACAATCGAGTGCAAGGATATGAAAGTGGCTTTATTATGGAAGTGTTCTGGATTTTTGGCATCGTGCAGTTTGGCATTGCTGCTGCCCTAGAATTCGACAACTCCATTCGTGCTCGCCGTCTCGCTCGCCGACGAACTGCTATTAAGTAAACATGAGTTCTAAAAAAATTACCGATGCAGATAAGTTGGAGATTATCGATCTCTACCGTCAGACTGGAGATACGACCGCATCTCTAGCAAGTCGCTATGGGGTCAGCAATTCGACGATCGGTCGTATCCTCAAGATGAGTATCCCCACCCCAGAATACGAACTCCTGATCCAACAAAAACGCAGTGCTAAGGGCGGCAGTGGCGAAGATAGTCCCATCGCAACAACCGATCTGAGTGTCGATGCTACTGAAATCCCCCCAGCAGTAGCCAGCGACGCACCGAGCGAGC
>NZ_JANPGM010000302.1:0-2451 GCF_031423935.1 Chamaesiphon sp. VAR_69_metabat_338 | reverse complement strand
GTTGCACCGATGACGACGAAAGGAAAGCTATACCCCAGTAGAATTCCCGTTCACTTTGATGGCAAAGATGGGCGGATAGTTTTAGACCAAATTCGCACGGTCGATAAAACGAGGCTGATTAAAAAGTTAGGTACGATCGATCCAGACGAACAGAAGGCTGTTTTGGGTACTTTGGTTGAGATGTTCTCGGAAGAGTGAGCAAAATCGCAATTAAATAAATAGACTGGGAGATACATGAAATAATTCTCCCAATACTTTGGCTTGTGCCTTGCTAATCGATCGCTTGCCATTGACTATCTCTGATACTACCCCTCTAGAGCCAATTACACCTACTAACTCCTCTTGCTTCATATTACGCGCTTCCATCAAATGTAATAGCATTTGCTCTGCGCCGACATTTGGCAATGGATAAGTAGTTTCTTCAAACTTTTCAATCAAAATAACTAGCAACTCCAGTAAAGCATCTTCTTCTGGGGTGCGTTGGCGATGCTCTAATGATTCAGCTAAGACAATCGCAGCTTCATTTTCTGCTTCAGTCTCGATCGCTTTAGGCTGATATTGAGCCAACAGATCGCCATAGACACTACGGTTAATAGTACGGGTCATCTTTCCATTTATCCCGATCGTATTCAGAGTGGGTTAATACATATTTAATATAAATGCGCTGCTTAGGATAGACAATGCTAGTAATTAAGCGATAATCATTGCCTTTGATGTTGAAAACAGTGAAGTTACCAACCACATCCGCTGCTGAATAGGTTTGTCTGACATCAATTAGATTTAGCCAATTGGATGATTTTGCGACCCGATACCATAAATCGAGTGGATCTGCCACGTCAGCATGTATTTTTGCAAACTCCAGCAATCTTTTTCGACTGATGATGCGCATGGATTGGAAAATGTCATGATGACTTTATATTCTCGTAATGAGAACATAAAGTCAAGCCTACTGAAATCTGTCCATTTATATACTTGAGCATCTAGCAAATTGTGCTAGCTTATCCAGGTAAAGCTCCCTCCACGTGCGATCGAATGGAAACCAACCCACAGCCGAAACCGCCTTTTAGCGAAACCAATGAGGACACCCCAGAGATCGGTGGGGGATTGCCCGTGATTGAGTATTGGGCGGAGAAAACGCTCTCGCCACAAGGCCCCAAACTTTGGCAAACATTGCTCCACAAGAGTGCTTGTCTATCTTGTTCGTGGGGTACTGGCGGACAGAAGGGGGGCTTTACCAACGAAGAGGGTGAAAAGCTCCAACGCTGTATGAAGAGTGTGGAGGCGATTACGGCAGAGATTCAGCCTGGGGTTTCGACGCATTTTTTCGATACCAATCCGATCGCGCGGCTAAAACAGTTATCTTCTTATGAAGCCGACAGGTTGGGGCGGTTGAGTTTTCCGGTGATTTTACGATCGGGTAGTTCGCACTACGAGCGGATTTCTTGGGACGAGATTTACTCGATCTCGACTGCGGCATTTCAAAAAGATCCAGAGCGGGTGGCTTCTTACAGTTCGGGACGCGGTTGCAATGAAGCGGCATTTATCTTGCAACTGATGATGCGCACTCTGGGTTCTAATAATCTGGCGGATTGCTCGGATTTGTGCCACGCGCCTTCAACGACGGCACTGAGTGAGATGTTCGGTACCAAGACATCGATCGTCAGTTTGGAAAACTTGAAGGAAGCTGATTGCGTGGTATTGGCGGGGGCGAATTCACCGTCCAATCATCCGCGTTTGATGAATGAGCTGATTAAGTTGCGCGAGAAGGGCGCGAAAATTATCATCATCAATCCGATGATGGAAATTGGGCTGGTAAAGTTTGGCTCACCTGCATTTCCAGTTAAGTCTTTGATTCCTGGATCGGATATTGCCTCGCTATATCTCCAGCCGATTCCAGGGAGCGATGTGGCGTTATTTGTGGGAATTCAGAAATCTTTAATCGCGCAGGGATTAGTCGATCGAGCGTTCCTGCAAGCGCATACGGAAGGCTGGGAGGAAATTTTAGAACAGGCGCAAAATCTCGACTGGGAGACGATTACGGCTACCTGTGGCGTCTCGCGCGTGGAAATCGAAACCGCTGCGACAATTATCGGTCGATCGCAGCGAGTCGTATTTGGCTGGGCGATGGGGATTACCCAGCAGACAAATGGGGTGGATAACGTCTATAGCATCGCCAATACTGCCTTGATAACTGGGAATGCTGGCAAAGTCGGAGCTGGCTTGATGCCCGTACGGGGGCATTCCAACGTCCAGGGCTTTGGTTCGATGGGCGTGACGGTAAAGCTCAAAGAGGAGATTAAGCAAGCCTTAGAGCGGCTGCTGGGGCGACCGTTGACGCTGCCCAAGGGCTATCATACCCGCGACCTAATTGAAGCGGCGGATGCCGAAAAAGTCGATACGCTGATCTGTGTTGGCGGCAATATTTATGGTGCTAACCCTAATTCGGCGCAG
>NZ_JANPGM010000301.1:0-2131 GCF_031423935.1 Chamaesiphon sp. VAR_69_metabat_338 | reverse complement strand
CTTGTTTTTCAAATAACTTAGCTGCCTTTTCCATATCGACGATCGCATCGGTACTATTGCCCAGCTCATACTTGAGCAAACCGCGATTGTAGTGAGCGTTTGCCGAATTCGGATCGATCTCGATCGCGCGGTTGTAATCTGGCATGACTGCTGATTTATCGCCGAGTTCGTATTTAACCAAACCGCGATTGGTATAAGCAGCCGCGTAGTTAGGATTGATTTGAATGGCACGATCGTAATCAATTAGTGCCTCTTTATAATTTTCGGCACGGTGTTTATTCAGACCGCGATCGTAATAAGCTTTGGCATACATGGGATTGAGTTCGATGCCGCGATTGTAGTCGGCCAATGCACCTTGGCGATCTTCTAAATCGTCTTTCGCATTACCGCGCTCGACATAAGCTTTGGCATAATTAGGCTTGATTTTAATTGCGCGATCGTAGTCGGCGATCGCGCCTTGTTTGTCGCCAGAATAATACTTAGTTATCCCCCGATTGTAATAACCTTCGGGAATATTGGGATCGATTTGGAGGCCGCGATCGTAATCAGCCAGCGCACCTTGTTTATCGCCCAAACTACTTTTGGCATTACCCCTTTCGATGTATGCGTTAGCATAATTAGCATCGATCGCCAAGGCGCGATTGTAGTCTGCTATTGCCCCTTGATAGTCGCCCGTATCATATTTATCATTACCTCTACTAGTCAAAGCTGCGGGTGTATTTGTAGTTTCGGCAATGCGGAATGATGGCGGAGTAAACTGACTGGGATCGATCGTGCTAGCTTGAGCTTCGATCGCCAATAACCCTTGCATCGCTAGCATGACAGTCAGGATAAATGGTGCGGTTCTCATCATATTTTTAATAAAATGTAAGTATCTTACGCGAACTCAAGATCGTCCGTGAAAGTTCAAAAAAACTCCTCAGCAGATTCCCTAAAACTTATTGTCTGCTACAATAGCGCAAACGATCGTTTCGGATAAACAGAATCGATCGACAAAATGCTTAAGTAAAGGTTAAATCTATACGCTCGTCTTCGCTAAAAGTAGCAACCAAGGCATCGACAAGTGTTCCCTATTGTCGATGCCTTGAATCTTAACTAACGGGAGTTCGGGTTAAGGATATGGCTTCGTTGAGACACCACAATCGATCTTTTCCCGCTCCCCGCTTTATAATTTAGATCTGTTCTAATCGATCGGACAATGAGCCATCTTGCGCTGGAGTATGGGCTGAAGCAGGTAAATTAAGCTGCTCGGCTCGATCGCTCGCGTTTAGGGCAGTGGCTGGTGTGGCTGTAGGCGCGATTTGGGGGGCTGGTGGCGTTTGTTTGGCGGCAATTACCATGTTGTTATTATGGGCGGCTGTAGACCATTCTTTGGCCAAACTGATGATGTCTGACGGAATCATTACCAGGGTGGTGGTATTATTTTCGGCACCGATTTCGGTCAACATTTGCAACCGTCGCAATTCTAGAGCGGCGGGATTTTCCATCATTTGTTGCGCGGCTTCACTGAGTAATTTCGACGCTTCTTGTTCGGCTTCGGCTTTGATTAGTCGCGCTCGCTTTTCCCGTGCGGCTTCGGCTTCTTTGGCCATGGCTCGTTGCATGGAAATTGGAATTTCGACATCTTTTAATTCTACCCGTTCGATCGCCACACCCCACGGTTCGGTGATTTCATCAACTATTTCTTGCACTTTGGCATTGATTTTATCGCGACTTTGGAGCATGTCATCGAGGTTATGTTGACCGACAATATTCCGCAGAGTCGTCATCGAAGCTTGATATACCGCCACTTGATAGTTTTCTACTCGCGCGATCGCTTTCATCGGATCGATGATGCGATAGTACAGCACGGCATTAATTTTAATCGTCACACTATCGGCAGTAACGGCCTCTTGAGGCGCGATATCGACAGTTTTAGTCCGAATATCTACTTGGACTTTTTGGTCGAGAATCGGCGCAATAAAATACAATCCTGGGCCTTTAATTTGTTGAAAGCGTCCTAAGTGAAAGATCACCCCGCGCTCGTATTCTCGATCGACCCTAATTCCCGACTTGACGATCGCCGCTGCGATCGCTGCTGCAATCAATATGCCAATTTCACCCATAACATTTATTTAGTAAGAATATTGTA
>NZ_JANPGM010000300.1:0-4501 GCF_031423935.1 Chamaesiphon sp. VAR_69_metabat_338 | reverse complement strand
GTACCATGGATTTTTTCTGTAGCCACCACTGCTTCGCCGACTTCTAATAAATTTGGGTAGCTCCGCATGTTTTCCAGGTTGGTGTACTTTGGAAAATAGGGATCGTCAACCGCACTATCGCCAGCTTGAGCTTTAACTGGTGGAAAGTATTTCGTCGCCCTATAAAACTCCGCCACATCTTCACCCAATTTCATCCCCACTTCGGGCTGAACGACCAAGCCAAACGACGGCTCGCCCCGCAATTTAATCCGGTAGACTACCAACACGCGATCGCCATTAATATCAGTTTTCTCAGATAAATAAGTAGCCACATTCAATCGATCGGCAACTTCTTTTGGCAACACTGTGCCCTGCTCGAAATAAACGACCAAATCTCCAGATTGATGCACGCCTTTTTTGACACACATTTGCCAACCTTGCACGGTGGCTAATTCTAATGCGTCAGCATTTTCATGCGGTTTAATCTCTAAAATTTCGCAGACTTCAACTTTAATCGTGCTCATATTTAATTTTCCAGGTGCGCTCGATCGTGTCTTTGATAATTGCGATCTGGCTGTCACCAGCCTAACACAAGAATTAAGTTGGTAAAATAGAAACTATATAATATTTTGGAATGGTACCTCTCGATCGCCGATCGCATTGTAACCGCCACGGATAGTAATCTCCTATGCCAACAGTGCGCGATCGATTGGCACAATTTAGATTAGCTAATCAGACAGTCTGCATCCACTCAACGCACAAATCCATCTGTTCGTGCATCTTAGCAACATCAGCATGATAGCGTCTACCATGACCGGGTAACACCCATTCAAAATCATAATTAGCTAATTCTCTCATCGACTTAATCTGTTCTGCCCACGAATACCAACAGGCATCGCGAACTGCTCCCAAATGTCCGAGCTGACTACGAAAAGCCAGATGATCGCCGCTGAATAAAAACCGATCTTTGTATAGTAAAACTGTGTGCCCTTTGGTGTGTCCGGGGACGGGGATAATTACTAATTCAGGAGTAAATCCAACTACATCTTGCCCCTGAATTTTGTGTTCCACATTTCGAGTATCGGCAGTAATCTCATCTTGATGGAGAATGCGATCGCAACCAAAATGTTCGTGAAACTTTTGATGGTCGGCAACATCATCACGATGGGTCAGATATAAATATTTTATCCCGCCCATTGCTTCAACTTGTTTGACCAACGGCGGCGTAAATCGCGGCGAATCTACCAGAATATTGCCATCGGGCTGTTGAATCAAATAACTCGCTGCACCATAAGAATCCTCAGCATGATAACCGCAATGGTACACATTCTCAGTAACTAACAGCGGCAGCGATACTTGAGCTTGTTTGATATCTTCCGGTTTATTTATAGTCCCGATCGATCCCGTCGGACAGGATAATAATGCTTGCAGAGCTTGCAATCTTTCGTTGGGATCGATCGGTTGATGATAAACTGCCGACATCTCATTTTGTCGTTGGCGAAGCCTCTCCCCTGGAGAATCGAATACCATTGGAGCCATCCAGCGACAAGTATCGCAATCGATACAACTAGTATCGACATACAGATCGCCATCGCTATTTTCAGCGCGTCTATTTGCTACATGTGCCATGCTATAGCTGCCATTATTTAGAGAAAATCCCCTCCTTGGAGCGAAAAGTGCGGTCTTGGGGTTTCCACAAGTAGAGCACCTCTTCAAGACCGGGGTGCCCATCGGGCGGGGTGGGTAGATCTCCCCCAATTACCTTACCCCTTTCAACCACTCCAACATCGCGGGATTGACCACTTCTGGATACTCATCGTGGGGACAATGCCCCGCATTCGGAATCGAAACAACCTTTATGGGCTTCCCTGCTTCAGCGAGTTCCCGATACACCTTCGCACCCTTAATTGGCGTCCACGGGTCATTCTCACCCCATAATACCAGTAACGGTTTAGTCACTTCGGGCAATAACGACTCAGGCGTCGGCCCTGGCGGGGCAGTAAGAATCGAGGCAAAAACTTGCTGTGCGCCCGGATCGCAAGCTGGTTCGTAAATAATATCGATCAGTTCGTCAGTGACGGCTTCACGACGCGGATAGACCTGATACAGACTGCTGCGAATGCGGGATTTCTGCCGGACTCGATCGAATAAAAACTGACCGAAAGCTGGGGATGCGACAATATTCGTAAATATGCCCATCACATTCCGCAGCAGGAAATTCAACTCGTCTGGGCGATGGTTCAATCCCCCCGCACAATTAATCAACACGCCACCCGCACTAATTTCGGGGTGATGTGCCACCAACATCAGACTGAGCAACGCCCCGATCGAATTACCGACAAATACCGTTGGCTGGTTAATATACTCGTGCCAGAAGTCTACAACCAATTCTTCCCACAGTTCCATGCTGTAGTCGATCTGCGCCTTATCCGAGCCACCAAATCCCAGTAGATCGATCGCGTACACCTGATATCCACCCTCGGCTAAGATCGGTATATTCTTGCGCCAATGGTCGATCGAGGCACCGAAACCATGAATCAACAATAGCGGTTGACCCTCACCTGTCACGCTATATTTAATCTGATGTCCGCGCCAGTTCCAGGTGAGCTTTTCGGCAATACGGAGCGGTGTTAGGGATGTTGCGGTCATGAATGATATGGGACTAAAGCTACTCCTTCGATCTTAGTGAAAAACTTTGATGAAGGAAAGGTGCGGTTTCTCACATCTCTTACTAGCTAGTCGATCGATTCCAACGATAGTTTAGATTGGGGTAATCCTGCTAGAGACTTCGCTTCACAGATCGAGCCAATTGGATTGCACTAAACCTAGTTTGTAAACTAAGTTGCCAGCTATGGATACTGTCAATATTCATCAAGCCAAAACCCATCTATCCCAATTGTTAGCGCGGGTAGAGCTAGGCGAAGAGATTACGATCGCCAATCGCGGAGTACTAGTGGCAAAATTAGTACCCATAAATATAAATAAACTCGATCGGCGGAGTAGTATGGGGATCGATCGAGGCTTGCTTCAAGTACCCGCAGATTTATTAGCCGCCTTCGAGGGAGAAGAAGATTGAAGTTGCTGTTAGATACTCAATGTCTCTTATGGTGGTTTACAGAACCAGAGCGACTGAATAACCCCATCTTGTAATTACACCGATCCACTAAAAGCGTAAGCAGCCATACTAAATGCGCCGTAATTATAGCTGTGATGCAATTGCACCCCTTTGACATCAATACCTCCGGCACCTAATGCCACAAATAAAGGTAGTAAATGTTCATCAGTGGGATGATTCTTTTCTGCATAGGGTGCGATTTGGCGATAGTTCGAGATCGCGTCCCAATTGCCTTCGGCAATTCTTTCGGCCAGCCATTCATCGAAAACTTTCACCCAGTCAGGTGGGGGCGCGTCATAGTAACTGTCAAATTCCCACATGTTATGGGTGGCACTCCCACTGGCTAAAATCAATATACCTTCTGCTCTAAGAGGTGCGAGTGCTTGGCCGATCTGGAAGTGGTGCAAGGCTCCAGCATGGTATTGGATCGAAAGCTGGGTGACGGGAATATCCGCATCTGGATATGCCAACATTAGCGGCGTCCATGCGCCGTGGTCGAGTCCGCGACTAGGATCTGTCCGACTAGCAATCCCGGCCTGGGCGAGTAAATCTACGACTCGATCGGCCAATTCTGGCGCACCAGGCGCAGGATATGCGAGTTGATACAGTGCCGCTGGGAAGCCAGAAAAATCATGGATGGTTTTGGGCTGTATGGCTTTGCTTACCGTCGGTTCGGCAGAATTCCAGTGAGCAGAAATAACTAGAATTGCTGTCGGTTTGGGAAATTGTTGATGCAACGATCGCAAAAAATGTGTCACTGCCCCATCCCGAATCGGCAGATCCGGTGCGCCGTGAGAGATAAATAATGTCGGTAGCGGATTCATGTCGATCGATTCCATCATGCTCAAACATTTATAACTAGATTAGTTCTAATTAGAACTAATTAATCTCAGCATATCCGATCTATTCAAAATTTGGCAAGGGTTGCAAGCAAATCCAGTCTAAAAAGCTTGCCGGAGCCGACCGAGCAACACTTTCAGTAGTTCTAGCTCCACAGGATCGATCTTATCGAATCGTTCCTTCAGATGAGCGAGATGCAGGGGGAAGACTCGATCGAATACTGCTTGCCCTGCGGGAGTCAATTGCACGAGCACGTTGCGGCGATTCTCTGCCGGAGTTTCGCGACAAACAAGCTGCTTTTGGATTAATCGATCGATCACCCCGGTTAAAGTGCCTTTGGTAATCAAGGTTTTCTCGCCCAATTCGCCCATACACAGGCCATTGGTATTACCGAGCGTGGCAATGACATCAAATTGGGCAGGGGTGAGGTCGAACTGTCTGACGTGCGCCTCAGAATAGGCAGCGAGGGCTTGATATGCTGTTGCCAGCTCCCGCACTACTGGCAGAAAAGACTCGTTTGAAGTTTCGGCGGCAGCAGACATAATAGGAAATTTGCAAGTACTGTTC
>NZ_JANPGM010000299.1:0-7439 GCF_031423935.1 Chamaesiphon sp. VAR_69_metabat_338 | reverse complement strand
CGTTCGATGGCGGCAAACACGTCTAATGACTCTACTGCTGTCGGCGCAACCTCAGCTTCGACAACGCGATCGATAAATCGCTGCGTCCGAGGATCGCCGAGAATACTGGAATAGCTGTCATCCGTTAAGAGTTCGTCGGCTAAGTAGGAGTGGTTTTGTTGTAACATTGGTAGATCTCTGACGCAACATGAGGTGATACGAGATGGTCGATCGAGCCGTTGAATCTAGCGATTTCTTTCACGATGCTGCTGCTCAGGAAACCGTATTCCGTGGAAGTTGCTAAAAATACCGTCTCGATTTCTGTAGATAGGGTCTTATTCGTGTGTGCCATTTGCAGTTCTTTCTCGAAATCAGATAGCACTCGGAGTCCTCTGAGCAGAACGCCCGCGCCGATTAGATTAGCGTAAGTAACGGTCAATCCATCAAAGCTATCTACTTCTACTTGGGGTAAATGTTTGGTAGCCGTGCGAATTTGACAAAGACGTTGTTCGACTGTAAATAATGGTGTTTTACCAGGATTTCGTAGTACTGCTACTACGACTCGATCGAACAATTTACTGCCCCGTTCGATAATATCTAAATGACCGAGTGTAATCGGATCGAAACTACCAGGGTAAATCGCAATCACTATTTGGCTGGGGTTAATTCGTTATTCAGAAAAATTAAGATCTGTGATTAAATCCTAGTTTATAAACAATCTACGATCGCTTCTGGGGATATCTCGGATACTTTATCTTTTCTTCATAGTTCGATCGACAAAGTTAAGCCGTTAGTAACGGTGGCAATCGCCCCCCAACAGCCGCTCAGTACCTGGATTCGAGCTATTGGAATCGACATCCTAAGCTGAGATCTGGTGAGCTTTTTGATTCGACAATTTAATTCACCAAAAGGCAAATTGCTTTAACCATCAACCTGTTTATCTATATATTTTATACCCTCATCGCATTGCGTCGATCAATCTTCTAATAAACTCGGCATCTGACGCCGATCTTGAGGCATAAAAGCGCGATCTTTTGGTAATGCCGCTACCGCCGCTGTCAACAAGAATTCACCGCGATCGATCGCCGCTTTGAGTTCGATGGCTACTTGTCGCGATCGATAAATACTCGCTAGCGGGGCGACCCTAACAGTTTTACCTTCAATCTTAATCTTGCCCGATTTGAGCTGCTCGTAGCTGACGAGTCCGAATGTCGGTCGGACGCGGCGCGGAATCGAAAAATCCACGATCGGCGCGACGATTTCCCGATCCTGCACCGCACACCGCTGCACGATGTCAGCATTCAAGACAGGAATCGGTACCCCGACACCCAACATCAACGAGGGGCCATAATTTTTGAGATAACAGCCGCGCACCCAGTTGGGATCCATCTGTTTGGCATCGCCAATCAGAGCCAAAGTCGCACCTGGACCGATCGGCGTGCGGTTTTCGCCGCGCTTTTGGAGCGGAAAATGTTGGGTACCTTCCCAGGCAACATAACCGATGCCGCCACCCAACCAAATCCGCGTACCGATGCCGATGACGTCGAGATCGGGATCGTTAAGCAAAGGCGAAATCGCTCCCGTATTAGAGTAGACCGCGTTTCCCAATCGCGGCTGTAAGGGGCCTAAATAGGTGTACAACTGCCGATCTCCCCCATTTACCCCCACGATGAAGTTCTGGTACAAATTACGGGGGTTGTAGAGGTAAAATTGATTGATCGTATCCTTGGTAATGGTGGTATCGAAACTAGTGCGCGGATAACAATCGGTACCTTGACCGATCGCCCGCAGGGCAACACTTTTGCCAGCAATCAAATCGGCAATCACATGCGCGCCACCCCGCTCTTTGCGATCGTCCCCATCGCCGATATCGCCAGCAGCATCGACTAATTGCGTCGCACCGAGATAGAGATCGACCGCCCCAAAGCCAGCATAGGCAGGCACTCCATCTAAGGTACACGATCGAATCTTAATCGGCGGATCGGTATGTCCGAGATTGAGAATGGCTCCCGATGATTCCATCGGTTCAAAGCTACCCGTCGTAATCACATCTACCAGCTCGGCAATTTTGGCGACCCCCAATTCGGCAACTTTCAGCTTTACTTCATCTACCGTCCAGACTATGGCTTGTTTCTGGCTGATTTTATCGTTGATTTGGTCGATCGTTTTCATGGATTAGGGGGTAGGGAGTAGGGAATAGGGGGTAGAGGTGCCCCTGTGGGTAGCCTCAGATCTCGGCTGATACTAGTCTTGATTTGCAAGATGTGAGAGCGTGCTAATCTTGCTTATGCTCGCGCACCGGCAGCGATGAGGAGCGCGGCGGCTTGACGAGCGCGAAAGGATTTCTGGGCTTCGCTCAGAGCAGTCGCCCCCCAATTATTGTGCGGCGTAAAATCCGCGCCATGTTGCAGCAGCAACTCGATGATTTCTAAATCTCCCCGCGCGGCAGCCATCATCAGCGGTGTCCACCCGCCCCGATTGCAGGTATTTACACTCGCACCCCGATCGATTAATAACTTCACCGCGTAAAGATGTCCATTTTCTGCAGCTAGATAGAGAGCCGTATCGTCGATATAATTGGTCGCGTGAAGATCCGCACCTCGTTCGAGGAACTGCGGCAAGACATCGGTTAAACCTTGCCTAGCAGAGATCGCTAGTTCGGTTTCTCGACAGGCATTCCGACCATCCACGGCGGCTCCTCGCGCCAGCAGTAACTCGATGACATCAACTCGACCAGATTCGGTCGCATACATCAAGGCTGTATAGTTAGCAGCATTGCGCGCATCAATCTCCGCTCCAGCATCTAATAGCGCGATCGCCATTGCGGCAAAACCCTCATCCGCTGCCCACATTAGCGGCGTATTTCCTCGTTCGCTGAGTGCGACTTGGCGAGGGCTAATCGTGCCGTAAATATTGGGGTTGGCTCCCTGTGCTAGCAACGACTCAACGAGAGCCAGTTTGCCTTGAAAAATGGCCTGAAGTAGCTGTATTTCTAATGAATCCAAAGATCTGTCCCCTTGCTAATGACTCCAATCCTAGAAGTTTCGTCATCATCTTGCAACTAAGAGCAACATCGATCGTTTGCATGAGAACGAGCAGCTAAAACTGTTGTTTGCTATTTAATCTTTTACCCATAAGGCTAATCCGCCGCTGCGTCCGCGTGCGGCGATGCCGCGATCGCTAGCCCAGAAAAAAGCAAAAAATGGCAAGCTCGCAACTGATAACTTGGCAAAATCTCGTTGACCGCGTTTACCACTGCGAATTTTACCTTGATAAACTTTGACACCCAAAATTTTAAATTGAATATCGGTAAAATCGAATGCTAGTAAATTCTTTTTACCGGGATAACGACACGGGCCACTAAATTGGATGTGAATGCTGCCCACTAATAATTGATTGGTGACAGTGCCCTCGATCGAGTCATCTTGTTGGGTAAAAGTAATCGATGCTGGTATGAATTTTGGTAGATAATAACCCCGCCCCAATTTAATGCCACCGCGTTGTTTGTCCTTACTCGCACCAGTAGCAAAACATAGTCGCCACTCCCCCAGGAGCGATGCCAAGGGAATTACTAGTTTGTCTTTTCTGGCTGCTAGCTCGGCTGCTTGCAAGGCAGTTTTCAGGTCGTCAGCACTCGGTCGATCGGCAGATTGGGCGGCTCGATCGAGGATAGTTTTAAAATCGGCAGTAGATGTATTCACAATATTATCGATCGAGTTGTTATTGAAGCTAAAATCGAGATCGGAACTGAATTTAGGTTTTATATTTAGCTGCATTAATAATGCGCCAGCGCACCAATTGGCGATCGATTTGGCGCAGTAATTGTGTATCTGCTGCTGGTGATTTTAGCGGTGTGGGTTGGTCTTCGAGAAAGCTAAAGGCCGATCGAAATGCTTGTGGCGTAGTTGCAATTGGTGCCTCAAAATGACAGGGAATAATGCGCTCGAAATGCCACTGCGCAACGCGATCCGCCCAGGCGAGCGTTTGCTCGGGAGCGCGATTGAGAATTAATGTTTGCAGAATCGGCGCGACAACTAAGCGGCCATTGCCCTGCAATTCGACAAACTTTTGGTGCCAACCATTTTGCCAGTCGAAGGGATAAATGCCAAAATAGTCGCTTTTGCCACGCTCCGGTGCAGTTAAGGCATCGCGTAAAGTTTGACCCCAGTTACGAATTTCCAGCACGCTGGGCTGGAAATAGAGAGAAAATAGACAGATCCGCTGCCAGCCAGTCAGTCGCTGTGCGGGAGTATCGACGATCGGATCGCTAGCACGATCTCGGGCATGAAATAATAACGGGTAGGGTTCGAGTTCGAGAATAGTGGGTGGTGTCACTGGCAGCGAAACGATCGTATCCGTAACTAATAGTGTCCGCGATCGGCGATGAAAAAAAGCCACTTCGGCAAACTGTCCCGGCCCCAGATCGATCGTGTCGAGAATGGCATAATCAAACTCATCCCCAAAGGGCGTTTGGCTGCTATCTGCGGGTAAAATCTGCGTGCGATCGCGTGGAAACCCCAGCCAGCTTAGAGGGAGATTGACTGGAAAGCTCCACTGATCTGGTGTTATCCAAACTTGCGCCTGGGGAAATTGCCGCGCAAATGGCCCGACAAACACCTTGTGCTCTAACCCCGAAATGGTGGGCAGAATAATATATTTAACGTCGCCATGCAGAGCTACTAGCTCGTTCACCAGTGCGAGACATTCGCCAGTCGGCGCGACGGGAGCATAGACGAGCAACCCGCCACCAGCCAACTTGACGACCGTCATCCGAATCGGCACCACCACATAGAAAATGCCCTGCACCTGCTCGAATGTCCAAATCGTGTCTGGTTCAATTTCCCGCCGGATCGTCCGCCGCTGACTATAAGGGTAGATTGGCAACGTCCACCAAAATCGCCACGATCGATCTGCCGATCCTGTCGCTGTAGTTGAGGTGCTCACTCGTTCGTGCAGAGTCACCCTAAATCCTCCAGCCATACCCGCACTTCCACCGCCATCTTCACAAATTATCCTGCTGCAATCGTTCGCGTTTGCCACCCTCCAATCTGGAGCGAGTGTATCGTCAATTATATCTGCTTATTAGCCCTGAATTTTAGCCGAAAAAGCTTGGCGGAGAGCCGTGAAGATCTTACCATCCATCGTGGTGGCTAGGTGGTAGTTATCGATCGATCTTGCTGGCACTAGTTCGGCGATGCTGCCAGTCGTAAATGCTTCAGTGGCTTGCGCGAGATCGGCGGGAAATAAATCGCGTTCGATCGTTTTGATGCCGAGCTGGGCGGCTAATTCCAAGACAACGTGTCGGGTAATGCCTAGCAACATCCCTCGCTGGGGAGTTAGCAATACACCATTAATAACGCAGAAAAAATTGCTGCGCGTCGCTTCGGTAATATAACCATCGCGATGGGTAAACAGAATATCGTCATAGTCCGCGCCCGCCACTTGACGCGCCGCATAAAAACCCGTCAGATAATTGGTAGTCTTGAGCATCGGTAAATCTCGATCGAATGGCACGATTTTTAACCGTTGTCCGGATTGATAAAGATCGAGTCCATAAGGAGCCTCTGGATGCTTGGGCATGACCTCATCCTCAAAAATCATCAAATGTGGCGTGAAACCCTCACAAGCCATATAGCTACTACCACTCGGTCGAGCGCATTCGCCAGCAGTAAGATAAAACTTGATCGCACTGCTGGCATAGCTATTGCGCGCGATGACTTGGCTAGCGATGTCTGCCAGTTCCGTTAATGCTGGCAACGGCAAATCGAGCATCTTAGATCCGCGCTCCAGCCGTTCCAAATGCGCCATCAGATAAAACGGCTTGCCACCGTACACCCGCGCCAGCTCGAACAAAGTTACGCCCCGTGCAAAGCCAAAATCGGTAGGACTAATCCGAATGGTATCGCGTTCTAGATACTGGCCGTCATAATAAGCGATGGGCATAGCGATCGGCTCCTACTTCATACTGTCTGAGTGCCTTGAATTATATCTGCTTTTTCGATCTCAGCGCGATCGATTTACCCCTTTGCGTCCTTCGCGGTACCCACTCCCAACCTCACATCAACGCCACAAACCTTTGCGTCCTTCGCGTTAAAAAAATTCGTTTCGATCGTAAAGCTCTCTCCCCGAACAGGATTGAGATCGGCTCACTAAAAAGAGTTGAGGCGTTATTATGGAAAGCCCCAACTCTTTAATTAGATTTTAATATTTTAGCTAGGGAGCGATACTTGCCAATTTGCTAGGAAGAGTCGGCGCGGCGATCGTTTCTGTCGATTTAGGTAAGAACGATCGAGCATACAAACTAGTTGCCTTACTTTCGCCCACCGCTGTCGGCAAAGCTTCCCGCAGATGAGCGGCTACTGCCGTCGTCGTGATGTCATAGGTTTGCGTCGCCAGCTTGGGATATAAACCGATCCCAATAATCGGAATCAACAGACAGGTTGCGATCGCTAATTCGCGCGGTTTGGCATCCCGCCAAATTTCCTCACTAGCTTCCAGCTTGCCAAAAAATACCCGACGCAACATCGATAGTAAATAAATCGGCGTAATCAACAAGCCTACCGCTGCCAAGAACACGATCCCAATTTTGAACCCATCGCTGTAGACATCGCTAGTCGTCAAGCCCAAGAAAATTGACAACTCGCTGACAAAACCACTCATCCCAGGCAGAGCCAAAGATGCCATCGATGCAAAGGTAAACAGCGCAAACGTCGTCGGCATCGATTTGGCAATCCCACCCATCTTATCCATCGACAGGGTGTGCGTCCGCTCGTAAATCACGCCAGACAAGAAGAATAAGACTGCGGCAATCCCACCGTGAGAAATCATTTGCAGCATCGCGCCATTGACGCCCAGCGCAGTGAATGACGAAATCCCGATCAGCACGAAGCCCATGTGCGAGATCGAAGAATAAGCCAACCGCCGCTTGAGATTGTCCTGCGAAAAAGCAGCTAAAGCACCGTAGATAATATTCACGACACCCAACACCGCCAAGACTGGCGCAAAATAAACATGCGCGTGGGGCAGCATTTCGGCATTCAACCGAATCAGGGCGTAACCGCCCATCTTCAGCAATACCCCTGCCAAAATCATCGAGCCAGGTGCGGGTGCTTCACCGTGGGCATCGGGCAACCAAGTATGAAAGGGGAAAATCGGCAGTTTGACTCCAAAGGCAATCAGCAAACCGGCATAGGCTAATAATTCTAGCCCGATCGGATATTCCTTAAGTCCGAGCGCGGTGATATCAAAAGTCACCGTATCGCCATAAAAAGCTAATCCCAACGCCGCCAGCAAAATAAAGATCGAAGCTAAGGCTGTATATAAAATGAATTTCATTGCTGCATAAAACCGCTGTCCCCCGCCCCAGATCGAAATAATCAGGTAAACCGGAACTAATTCCAGTTCCCAGAGCATAAAGAACATCAGCAAATCCTGTGCCAGAAATACCGCAATCTGCGCGC
>NZ_JANPGM010000298.1:0-6827 GCF_031423935.1 Chamaesiphon sp. VAR_69_metabat_338 | reverse complement strand
CAATGTCCGTGGGCGGTAACTTTCTCTTACGCCCGCGCGATTCAACAACCCGCTCTCGATTATTGGCATGGCGACGACGCCAACATTCCCGAAGCCCAAAAACGCCTCTATCAACGCGCCAAACTCAACGGAGCCGCCAGTCTGGGTCAATATTCACCAGAAATGGAACGATCGATCGCGATGGTTTAGAAGAAAGGCTTTAGGTCTTAGGCTTTAGGCTTTAGGCTTTAGGTCGATAAGTTGAAAGCGGCGGATCGAAATATTCGATCCGCCGCTATAAACTATCAACTATCAACTATCAATTATCAATTATCAATTAGATTACATCTCGATCGAATAGCTGCTAAAGTCGCGATCGACATGTTGTAGACCAGTCTGAACGCCACTGCGGCGAATGCCACCAGTAGTAATGTCAAAACCGACAATCTCCCCATTGAGTTCGGGAATAATTCTACAAGCATACAGCCCTGCTGTTTCTGGTAATAAGACCTCAGGAGTTGCGGCGGGAAAATTAAATAAAGAAGACGAACGGAAACCTTGTAAACCACCGCTTTGCTCGGTTGTGGGGGCAAAGTCATATTTAGCCCAAGTACTATAAACTAAGGCATAATCATCCGCTCCCGATCGATAGAGTTGGGGTACTTCCATCTCAGCATAAAAACCTGGATGACAGATCGGCGGTAAATATTCCCACTGTTCAAAGCTATTATTTTTGGCTTTGAGTAGCGCGACAGTACCTTTTTTACCCAATGGTCGATCTGGCTCTTTGGCTGAGAGCAACATATAAATTTGTTCCTCATGGCGGAACAGAAATGGATCGCGCCAAGCATGAATGGTCAGATCTTCGGGATTGTGTTGCAGTTCGTACGGAGCTTCCGGTTGAATCCGAATACTGGGAATCCGAAACCAGCGATCGAAACTTTGCATGTGATGGGTAAAGGCGACGCCAACATTTTGGGTCATACCATCATCTGTTGCTTGATTTCTCGATGTATAAAACATCAAAAATCCACCATCAACTTTAATGACATCTCCGCTCCAAATCGAGGTGTCATCCCACCCGTGGGGATCTGCACCCAATACGCGATCGCTTACCCAATCGATCGTCAAAAAATCCTTGGTAGTTGCATATCCTACTTGCGAACTCAAATGGTGTTGGTCTTGAGCGACTAACGACCGATCGGCATTTAAATAAAATAAATGGAAAGTACCCGTCTCTGGATCGAAATAATACCAAAAGTCCCAAACATGGCGATCGGGATGTTGGACTGTAGGATAGCTAAATTCTGGAGCGAGAGTACGCATTTTCTACCAATTCAAAATTCAAGATTGGATAATTATTCAAAGACAAAATTGTCGCAGCCAAAACCCTTGCGAATAGAGCAAGAATTTTTAGACTGCGGAAAGAAAAATAGCGATTTTATCGTTGCAATTCTATCGATTACTCACTTAAGAATAATGAATGATTTTGGCGAAATAAGTTTCAACTTGTGTGGAAATTTATTTTTCCGGTTTTGACTATCGACTAGTAAATCCGTATGGCCAATTGCGACGAGTATTTATACTTACGAAACTTGAGCGATGCTAAAATCTAAGACATTTTTTTTCGTGCTCATGGCGTCGGTCGAACCGAATCGCTCATGCTTTGCCGCCTGCTGGAAATGCTGGAATTGCTGACAGATGTAGAGGTAAAAATCTGTACGGACACCAAGCTTGAGGTCGGGTGTACTATATATATCTATATTCCAGTAGGCAGTTAATGTATGGTTATGATTTAGCATACCCAACTTATCATAGTAATCGATCGAAAGCAGATCGAAAATCGATAAAAAACAATGATTTTTTTACTCCTGGCAGATGAAGTTGCGATCGCCGCAGATGCGATCTCGCTCGCGGCTGTGGCTGTCGTTATTATCGGTATAACTGCTCGGTGTTGACACTAGCCAAATAGCCTAATTATTTAGTCGCCAGATAATGGCTACCAGCTATGGGTAGTCAGCTCTAGATCGATTGCCCGCAGAGCGGTTGCGACGATCTTTTACTTTTGGGTGTGCAGCTTGGCCGGAAGGACTAAAAAGACCGGCCAATTATAGACAAAAGTAGAGACTTTGCTTTATAATAGAATGTTTGGCACTCTTGTCTTACTCGATCTTAACTGGTTGCGTTAATTCACAAGAGCCGCTGGGGTTTGTTGTAATATAGAAAAAGTTTAGACACATGGCGAAGAAAGGTACGATCGAGCGGGAGAAGAACCGCGAGCGACTAGTAGCAAAGTATGCAGACAAAAGAGCAGCTCTATTAGAAGAGTTTAGAAGTGCAGCTACACCCCAAGCAAGGTTTGCAATCCACCGCAAGATCCAACAATTACCTCGCAATAGCGCACCAACTCGGTTGCACAATCGTTGCTGGGTAACTGGTCGTCCGCGTGGATACTATCGTGATTTTGGTTTATCTCGTAACGTATTGCGCGAGTGGGCGCATCAAGGTCTATTACCAGGCGTAGTCAAATCAAGCTGGTAGCGATCCGATCGTCGTCAGGGAGTAACGGTAATGGGGGTATAATATGCTGCCTTTTCCGCTCCCTGTAACGATTTCCCTCAATTTTTAGCTCGATCTAAAGCTTTAGTTTGAATTCTCAGCAAGTATTTATCGAAGTTAACGGGCTAGCTGCGATCGCCACAGCAGCGATTATCGATGCCCAAACTTGCTAAAATCAGCTCGCTGACGGCATTGGCGACGGCAAACTCGCCAAAAAAGCTCTCTTGAAAATTAAATGCTTGCATTTCCGTGACGATCGCAATCACCAATGAGCCAAGATCGTTTTCGCCCTCCATGCGCTGGCGAGTGTAGATCTGAGCAGCGCGTTGAGCGATGGTAACATTAATCGATTCGGGAATAAATTCGCGATCGAGCCATGCTTGTAACGATGACTGCAACCATGCACCTTCGCGCACGGCGTCGGTTGCAGGTAATAATGTAATTGATTCGATCGGTTCTGTCATTGGCAACTACCAACTGGCGATCTAGACTGAAGAGGGAATTAGTTTTAGCTACCTCTCATTGTGAATGCCAGAGCCAACCGATGGCTAGATTCGGTAACTAAAATTAATCAATTGTGATTGACACTCAGCGGCACCCGTACTAATTCTAAATTAGTATTCTCAACCAGCTCTCGATCGCGGATGATTTGGGGAGCCTGAGGTTGCCGATTAGCACTAGCTAGTTCCTCGGCATTTTCCCAAGTGTTCGCGAATGCGGGTAGACCTAGCTGACAAGCTTTCCAGTTACTTCGTACCGATACGCCAAGTTGCTGACAAGCACCGCCATGCAGACCCTCTGGGCGGTAAAAACGACAGTAGCGACAGGCAGAAGTAATACAATTTTGGTTGGTCATCAGCCTTACCTTTGCGAGAGCACCAAATTCAATTCTCTCTATGACCTCTATTATCACTCCTTGTCGATTTTCACGATTTGGACAAAAGTGGCATCAACGAGCGATCCCGTCTAGCTTATAGCGATCCCCAAGGCAATTTGTATTTTATATTGTCTTTAGATTCTGTTCATACATAGATACATTTATTAGAGTATTCAGTGCATACACGGAAAGAATTTATTAACACTCAATATCACCGGGAATTTACCTAAAACCCCTGGGGATCGCGGCAAACCAGGATGCGGCGAGGTAGCAATTTGCCATATTCTCACTGTCAAAACCAGATAGATCGATTGAGAATGTGTCTAAATCTACCAAAAGATAGATAACTTAGATAGTTAATATAGCTAGCTTTAATTAATAAGTGTGAACAGCAATAGATCTAGTGTTGTCTTAAAGAATTTTTAGATCGATCGCACAGTATTGACAAACACCCCACCGCAACAATTCGCCTTGACGCGCGCGACACTGACACTGGCCACAAATTACAATCTCCCCTGAGTCGATCGGGATCGAAGTACTCTCGGTAGTGGTGGGAGTGTACTGGCGATAACCGGCGGCCACAAACCGCAGCTCGTCGATGGGAGGGGCGATGATTAGCCGATTGAATTGCAAGCACAGTGCTTGTCTGCCAAAGGTGAGCTGATGGGCGAGACTCGAGCTAGGAGTTGCAATCGTCAGCACCCCTCTCGATAATGATTTGGGCTGCGTGCGATCGGCAATCGCTGGCGAGACGGTAGCCGCCCAAGCCTGGATAATTAAACCCCAATCCCTGACACCTTCCCATCCTGGCTGATGTTGAATTCGATCGGTAATTGTGGAGATCGATGTTAAAGACATACATCAAAAGCTATTAATAATGAGTTGAGATCGAAAAATCTTCGTTAAATAGCGAATATTTGCTGAATCGGTGAAGTTTTGGAATATATTAATGACAAGGCAACAGGCGGTCGGGCGTGCAACTGGCACAAAGTTTGCTGCTGAGTGTCCGATCTTGGGCAATCTAAAGACAGGATCGCTGGCTACCTGGTGCGATCGCACACCGCCACTGTCAACTGTCAACTGCATTTAAAGTGAGTTATGAACCACAATCCATCTGACGATAGCGCGAAGAATCTAACCCCATCCGATCGAGCTGTAGTCGCTGGCACTGCTACCGAGAGCGCGCAGGAGCGATCCGCGCTCAACCCTCTACTCCAAAAAGCACTTAGTTGTCTAGATATTAAATTGGAAGACGAACTCACTAGATTTAGATCCAAACAACGAGCTGACACCAACGCGACTGAAACCGAACGCCAGGAGCACGACGGCGGTCGCCTTAGTCCGGAGTTACAAGCAAATACCGTAATTTGGGAACAACAGTCGATCTTCGATGGTGATGCCGATATTCTCACCGCAGAAATCCTGCATCCAGCTCCTCCCGAAACCGAAAACCAGTCAGGAGCGCAAGATCTCGATCCGGCTCCCGTGGGTGGTTTTATTATTATCGATGGACTCACCTCATCGGCCAGTAGCGATCGCAATGCGATTGCTAATACTAATTATGCACCGATCGCGCTGCATCGATCGAGTGGCTCGGTCGATCGGCAAATGGCTCTAAATTTCTCATCTGGCGGCCAAATGGCTACATATCAAGATGAGTACTCATCGTCCTCTCAAGAATTGCTCCGCCAAATTCAATCGGGTCGCCCGCCCAGCGAGTCAGCCACCAAAAATCATCCAGATGTCGGCGCGGCTCCAGCCCCGCGACCCAAACACCTTACCCCACTCAAAATTGGGTCGATGGCTGCTGCGTGCGCGCTGGCGGGTGGTGCGGTTTATACTTACCTCAATCCGAGTATTTTAGCTCCCCTGACCGCGACCAAGGCTGTCAGTCCAATCACCACTAGCTTGCTGGGACAAACAATCCAAAGTCCCAATCTAGCTGCCAATGAGTTTAGCGAACTCAATTTAAGTACGCTCAATGCCATTAAAGTGCCCACAGTAGCGGCAGCAACTAATATCACAACGCCCACAACTACGGCGACAATTGCTCCTACTACCAGCAGTGCAGGTGCGCCAGTGGCAATTCCCTTCAATCGTCCGACTCAAGTTGCCCCGATTGCGACGATTACTTCACAGCCTAGATTAGCTGATAGTCTGGTGCGATCGCTACTGCCACCAAATTTCCACACCTTTGTCAAGCCATCTGGCTATCGACTAACGCCACCAGTAACTGGACGCTAATTGCCGAGCCGCAATTAGTCAAGCTGCGATTGTCAAGCACATCACTTGTTACTAATTCGCAAATCGGGAGTGCCCGATCGGGAGATCCAGAAGTTATCATAATTACTAGGTTAGTTATTTAAATCATCAAGCCAAAACTATAGCGTTAGTCGCGAACTAGGTACTCAGCGGCTAACGTATGGAAACTATAAAGAGGATAGTAATATGGGATTATTCGATCGGGTGAGCAGACTGCTGCGCGCAAATGTGAATGATATGGTGAGCAAAGCCGAAGATCCAGAAAAAATTCTGGAACAAGCGGTGATGGACATGCAAGAAGATTTGGTGCAACTTCGCCAAGCAGTGGCAAGTAGCATCGCCAATCAAAAACGTACCGAGCAACAGTACAACAAAGCAATGGCAGATGCCAATAGCTGGCAGAGCAAAGCCCAACTAGCCTTACAAAAAGGCGATGAAGATCTCGCCCGCGAAGCTCTCGTGCGCAAGAAGAACTATAGCGAAACTGCCGGTAGCCTCAAAGCGCAATTGGATGGGCAAGCTGGGATGGTCGATACAATGAAAAAGAGCCTGATCCAACTTGAAGGCAAAATTTCCGAGGCCAAAACCAAGAAGGATATGCTCAAATCGCGTTCCCAAGCTGCCAAAGCTCAAGAACAACTCCAAGGTGCCGTCGGTCGTTTGGGTACTAATAGTGCGATGGCGGCCTTCGAGCGGATGGAAGAAAAAGTCCTAATTCAAGAAGCCAAGTCCCAAGCAGCCGCAGAACTGACGGGCGCAGATCTAGAGAGCAAATTTGCCGCTCTATCTGCTGGTAGCGACGTCGATGACGAACTCGCCGCGATGAAACAGCAAATGCTCGGTGGTAGCCAACCCACTGCCGCGCTACCTCAAGGTAGCGTTTCGCCCACGGCGGCAACACCCAAAGATACCGTCAAGGCTCCAATGACCCCTCAAGATGAGGAATTAGAAGCATTACGCAAACAAATCGACGGTTTGTAAACTAGATTTACGCACGATTTTTAATTCATCTGTTTAGTGAAGCAGGGATAGTTATCAATAACTATCCCTGCTTAGTTTTGCCTGTAAATAATTGCCAGCCAAATCGAGAATCGATTGCATGACGATCGAAATTAAGACCAATTGCAGCTTCTACTAGCTAGTGGCTAGT
>NZ_JANPGM010000297.1:0-2021 GCF_031423935.1 Chamaesiphon sp. VAR_69_metabat_338 | reverse complement strand
AAATGGGACTGTAGCTCAGTTGGTTAGAGCGCGCGCCTGTCACGCGCGAGGTCGCGGGTTCGAGTCCCGTCAGTCCCGTCAGTGTCAAAACTCGATCGCATTTAGCAAGAAGCTCTCATCATTAAGATGGGGGCTTTTTGTTTGGTGAGCTTCGATCGATTCCAACAATCCTAGCCAGCACCTTTGATACAAGAGCCGAGACCTGGTTTTGGTATAATCGGAACAGATTAATAAAACACAGTGCAGTCGATCGAGTTATGACTCATCCAAATAGCAAAGAAGCAACCACTGCACCCAATCATCTCAAAATTGCCAGACGCGGACAGGATCTCTACAACAGATCGATCCGCAGTCAGGTGGAAAAGCGAGAGCAAATCGGCAAAATTATTGCGATCGATCTCGATACGGGTAATTATGAAATAGATGATAATTTTCTAGAAGCGATCGATCGATTGCGCTCTCAATTTCCCGATGCAGTAATTTGGTCGGAACGGATTGGTTTTAATGCTGTTTATGCGGTGGGTGGTAGTTTGACAAAGGTAGATTTAGCGTGATTAATGGAATTGTCATCGGGCGACAGCCCCAGGTAAAAGTCATCATTAGGATTTCTGGCTATCCAGATCTCGAAATTGGCTGTGTAATTAATACCGGATTTGAAGGAGCTTTGGCTTTACCAGTAGCAGCAGTTGCCAAGCTGCAATTGCCCTATGTCGCCAGTCTGAATACCAACCTTGCTAATGATGAAAACATGCCGACACCAGTCCACCGCGCGACAGTGTTCTGGGATGGTGTCGAGTTAGAAGTGCCAGTATTAGCAATGGGGCGTCGTCCGCAAGTTGGGACGTTGCTACTCAATAATTGCAACTTGAATATCGATTTTAGCGATGGCAGTATTTTGAGTATTGATGCTTTGTAAGGGGATAGTTAATAGTGGATAGTGGATATTAAATAGGGGATAGTAGATAGGGGATATTAAATTTATTTGTGATGGATTGGCGATCGAATCCACTGATTTTTGAAAATAATTACGGATTCGATAGAATTAATCCAGAAATTAATTCAAGTTTGATGCGATCGAGATCTCAAACTTGTGTGGATGAGATCGTAGACATCAATGAATGAGCTTGCTAGCGAAACGGCAAAGGCAATCTAGCGGCTGGTTGTGTCTGTGGAAAATACTGATGTCATCAGGTATAGAAAAGACTATAACTGCGATAGCGATCTAGATTCTGCTCTCATTTCCTATGCTGCAACTTCAATTAATTCATCTCGCTGGACTGCTCGTACTCTTAGCACCTGGAATAGTAGCTGGGACGATCGTGACTTGGAAAATCAAGTCTCCCTGGGCACTATTTGTGACGATTGGCTTCTCTCTAGTTGGTTCTTTTGTCATTGCCATTAGCACGATGCTATTCGGAAAATTGCTGTCACCAATATTAGTAAATATCATTGGCCCTTGGGCGACGCTGATCGATTTTATCCAAGTACCTGCCGCCTCTGAATTTAGTTGGTATGGTGCTTTACCTGCTTATATCTTCGCATACATGCGCCTGTCGCTGGTATCGCCGATCGGGACTGTGGCAGGTGCGACTTTAAGTGGCATGTTGATGGTGGTTAGATATAAGCTGCTGCGTGAAGGTGGCAAATTCGAGCCATCCTATGCTTGGGTTGCTGGCTTTGGGAGTGCGATAGTCGGTGGGATCTTGGGCGTATTTTCGATCCTGATGCTGTGTTGGTTAGGTTGGCAAGGAATAATACTCATCCATCTCATGTTTGGCAGTAGTTTATCTGGTGCTAATGCTGAATTTATGGGCATGTCCGCTCAGTTGACTGCGGGTTTCTTGGTTTTATTAAACGGATTGGTTTGCGGATTTATTAGTGCGGTTTGTGGCATTAAAACGGCTAAGGTTTTGATGTAAAAGCATCGTTATTAATTTCTGTTGGCACTAGTTGAGATCGATACAGCACTTTTCAGGCTTGTGAGGTACAGAACCCCGACTTCTTGGAGAAGTCGGGGTTCT
>NZ_JANPGM010000296.1:0-3234 GCF_031423935.1 Chamaesiphon sp. VAR_69_metabat_338 | reverse complement strand
CATTTTCGTCGGTGATTTGACTCAGTTCACGGTTGGGTTTGTAAAAGTGGATGTATCGCATGGTGCGGGGAGCGGGGGGGGGGAGCGGGGGCAAATTTAGGCGGAAGGTGTTTTGGCTTGTCTAATCATGGCGATGAGGACTTGGTGGGCGTCTTCAGAGTCGGTGAGTTCGCGATCGAATGGAATTCTTAAACTCACGGTTTCACCATCAACTTGAGCCGTCAAATCCATGCCTAAAGGATCGATCGCGCTCATGGCGGCGGCGGCGGCGGTGGGAGTTTTACCGTAGACGTGGGCGTAAGTGAGCACAGCGGAGGCATGATCGTCATTCATGTGCTTGCAGATGCGATCGCTGATTTCGGGAGTAATGGGATCTGCCATAATCTTGTGGTTGAAAAGCTAAAAAATATATCTCGATCGTACCGCAAACCACATACATCCGCTGTGCTGGAATAAAAACTCGCAAGCTGGAAATACTGGTGCTAACCGTAGATCCAGGGTACCCACAAGAGACACCCCTACAGATCGATCGTGTAGGGGTGCCCCTTGTGGGTACCCTCCGATCTCTGCTAATACCATCTAAATCCCAGCCAGAACCAATACAAACAGCTTAATAAAGCTACAAAACTGAGATAGCTGACGATCGTACTAATCGTGACAATAATCCAGGGTCGATCGCTAAATTTGTAGGCGACAAAGCTTTTGACGAGTGTAATCATCGTTGCCAGAGCTAGGGCATTAAAAGATACCGACGGGAAGATCTGATGGGCGAATAGCTGGAATAGATAGAGCGAGATCCTGGCGATCGCATTGAGGATGAAAACATCGATCGTGCACAGCCGCAAATTACCCCATTGTAGATAATTCATCATCCTCACTTCGACCCAGAGCGAGACAATTGCAGCGATCGAGATCGCGATGAGAATTCGCCCCAAGACAGCAAAGAAATTTGAGCCTAGTAAGTTTAGCGGTTCTCCGCTCGCCAACAGAAGATCGAACATCACAAGAGTTGAGGGCTGTGCTAATTTGCCCCACTAGTATGCCCGAAAAATTTACGAGCGTCAGCGATCGAGATATTATGAGTGGCTCCCTGGCATTGCCGAATTGAAGGAGGCAACTAACTTACCGATCTCCCGTCTCCCAGTTGCCTCGATGCTCTAGAGTTAAGCTGCCGCTCCAGCTTTTTTAAGTTGTCGCCAGCGTTTGAGGCGCACCGTTGTTTGACGGTATAGTTCGGCATTTTCTTGTTGCTGCGCTAGTTTCTCGGCAACTTCGAGATCGGCAATGGCTCCGTCGCGGTCTTTAAGCGTGTAATACTTGAAATCGGCACGCTTGAAGTAGGTAGATGCATCGCTGGGATTGAGTTCGATCGCGCGACTGAAATCGGCTAATGCGCCTTGGCGATCGCTCGTGATGATTTTCAAGAAACCGCGATAGCTGTAGTAGCTAGCCTCATTGGGGTCGAGTTGAATCGCGCGGTTGAAATCCACTACTCCGCTCTCAACCTGCCTCAATTTGACTTTCAAATATCCGCGATTGGCGTAGGCGGTGGCATATTTAGGACTGAGTTCGATTGCCAGATCGTAGTCGGCTAATGCACCTTGAGGATCTTGGAGTCGATTTAATTTCAGCTTGCCGCGATTGCTGTAAGCCTCGCCATAGTTGGCATTGAGGGCGATCGCTCGATCGTAGTCTGCTAATCCACCTGGAATATCTTGAATCTTTTCTTTTAACACCCCACGATAATTGTAAGCTGGTGCAAATTTGGGATCGATCGCAATTGCCCGATCGTAATCGGCGAGGGCACCACGATAGTCGCGGTTGCGATATTTTTGGGCAGCGGCGGCGACATAATCATCGGTGCGGGGCGTGGCAGTTGGCGGGATCGATCTCGGTGTTTGACTGAGTTGGACGCCCAAGCTGGTGGCAATTGTCGCGACACGATCGATCGGAATTCCTACATTGAAGCCCGTTTTGCTGCCAATTGTGCCATCGGCGAGTTGTTCGCGATCGCCTCTACCGTGAATCGCCACTAATTCCCCGTTGGTATTTAAGACCCCACCACCACTCATTCCTGGTAGTGTGTCATTGCTATAAACCAGTGAGTAACCATTCTCAAAAGTTTTGTTACTATTGGCAGAAACTCGTCCTTCCCTGAAGACAAATACCGATTTTGTCAGGACTCTAGTTGCCGCAGGAAAGCCAGCGACATATAGATCCATCCCCGATTTGAGCGCGTGACAGTTGCCCAATGTCGCGGTGGGATATTTATTAGTGGATTTGAACTTGATGACCGCTATATCGATTTGTCCGGGTGCTGTCCGGCGCGAACTATCGATCGCCAGATACTCTTGTCCATCTGGTGTCGTAATCTTGTAACTACTGGGTGCTTTGACGACATGAGCAGCAGTTAGAACTGTGTAAACATTGCCTTGACGCTGAAGGATGACGCCAGAACCTTGCATCTGGTCATCGGAAATTAAGACGGTAATTGCCCGCGCCGTCTCGGCAATTTCGATCGCGGTTTTGGTGGCAGCAACGGCAGACTGCGGCTGGATAAAGACGATCGTGGTGCCAATACCGATTAACCCCGTCCATAGCCCGATCTTCGATAACATATGCGTGTAGTTAGCTGATGTAGAAATTAATCTTAGCCTAACCACCGATAATCCTCAAAGTTGTTACAGTGAGTAAAGAAGCTCCACGCCGCTGCTGTAGCGGCGATGCCATAAAAATTATTGAATTATGACTTCAGTACCGCGTATCTGTATCCTCGGTGGGGGATTTGGGGGCTTGTATACAGCCTTAAGATTGCACCAACTCGCCTGGGAACCAGGCCAAAAGCCCGAAATTACCCTGATCGACAGGCAGCCTAATTTTGTATTCGCCCCCTTGTTATACGAACTAATTACGGGCGAAATGCAGAGTTGGGAGATCGCACCACCCTTTGCCGAACTGTTGAAAGGGACGGATATTCGTTTCATCCAAGGATCTGTGCGCCAGATCGACCGCGATGCCAAATCGATCGCCTTAGAAGATGGCACGGAACTGACGTTCGATCGATTGGTGTTGGCGTTGGGGTGCGAAACTCCGTCTGAGAGCGTTCCTGGTGTCACCGAACACGCGATTCCATTTCGATCGCTCCCAGATGCCTACCGGCTCGATGCCAAATTGCGACAGCTCGAAACCGCCTCAGCCGAACGGATTCGGGTGGCGATCGTCGGAGCTGGCTAT
>NZ_JANPGM010000295.1:0-1822 GCF_031423935.1 Chamaesiphon sp. VAR_69_metabat_338 | reverse complement strand
CTTAAAACGATTCTGCCCTGGGGATGCTACGCGATCGATTCTCAACCGTATCACTCCTCGATCGATCGACCACTTTCTTTTCGATCGATCGGGGTAAAATGGAAGGGCAAAGTTACAACAGAGGGCGATCCTATGGCAGTCCGCCAACGACGTTATAGCAAAGAAGAATTAGCCCGACGTGGGCAAGAACTCTATGAGTCAGGGATTCGGCAGCAAGTCGAAGCCGGAAATGATGGCAAGATTGTGGCGATCGATATCGAAACTGGAGATTTTGAGGTCGATGAAACTGTCATGGGTGCAACCGATCGGCTATTTGAACGCCAGCCGGATGCTCAACCTTGGACGCTACGAATCGGACACATTGCTGTCTATCATTTTGGAGCGAGGAGTCTGAGAAAGGATTAATGATTCATGGAGTTGTTAACTTTCGTTATGAACTAACGCTTCCTTTAGTTGTCGGGAACTTGAATGGACAGCGAGAATTCGTCAATACTGTAATTGATACCGGATTTGATGGATTCTTGTCTTTGCCATCTGAAATAATTGTTCGCCTTGGATTGTCTTGGAGAACTTCTAATATAGCGACCTTGGGGGATGGCAGCAAAACCCTGTTTGACTTTTATACCGGAACTGTAATCTGGGATGGTGAGTATCGATCGATTGATATTGCTGAATCAGAGACGGAGCCGCTGCTAGGATTGGCAATACTGCGCGGGTATCGGTTACAGGTCGATAATGTTGAGGGCGGTATCGTTAAAATTGAAGCATTGTAATTACGTGCGGCGGCGATCGAGTGACGATCGCCTTTAACTGCGGTAGCGTCAGGGGTGTTCTGGGTACCCTAAACGAGAGTACTCTAGGTTTGGTTATGGATTTGTCCGTTGCAAAGCCCCAGCGGGTAGCTGGGCGAGAGATTTACCAACGTCTGCACCACAACATCGAACGGGTTGTTAAGGGTCAATCTGGTGCCATTCGGATGTTGCTTGCGGCCTTTGCTAGCGGGGGACACGTACTCCTAGAAGATTATCCCGGTACGGGTAAAACCACCCTAGCCAAAGCTCTAGCCTGTTCCGTGGATGTCTCCTTTAAACGCATCCAGTTTACGCCAGATCTATTACCATCCGATATTCTGGGGGTTTCGATCTTAGACCCGATCGAGCGTGCTTTTCATTTCCATGAAGGGCCGATTTTTGCCAACATCGTCCTGGCTGATGAGATTAATCGCGCCTCGCCCCGCACCCAATCTGCACTACTGGAGGCAATGGCCGAATCCCAGGTAAGCATCGACGGCAACGTCAAGAAACTAGACGATCCATTTTTTGTAATTGCCACACAAAATCCGGTAGATTCCAGAGGTACGTATCCCCTGCCAGAAGCCCAAATGGATCGGTTTGCGGTGCAGTTAAGTTTGGGTTATCTCTCGCCGGAGGCGGAAATCGAGATTATTTCTCAACACGTCGGTCAGCATTCCAGTCAACAATTGCGCCCCTGTCTGGCAGTAGAAGATATTGCGACCTTGAAGCAACAGGCACAGCAGATTCGGGTGAGTCCAGAAGTGAAACGCTACGTGGTGGATCTGATCGGTGCCACGCGACGGGCTGAGGGTGTCCAGTTGGGAGCCAGTCCACGGGGATCGATCGCCTTAGTGAAAGTCGCTCAGGCATTGGCTCTGTTCGATGGCTATGAATTCGTCTTGCCCGATCGGATCAAAGAAATTGCAGTGGCCGTACTCGCTCACCGACTCGTGATGGAACCGCAGGCGCGATTTTCTGGCCGGACGGCAGCAACTGTGGTTGCGGAAATTTTACGTGCCACTCCCATG
>NZ_JANPGM010000294.1:0-2541 GCF_031423935.1 Chamaesiphon sp. VAR_69_metabat_338 | reverse complement strand
TCCAAGTCAAAGAAGCGATCGACTGTAGCGCGGATATTATCATGCTCGATAATATGCCCCCAGATTTGATGCGTCAGGCAGTCGCCATTATTAGAGCTGCCAATCCTCGCATCAAAATCGAAGCATCGGGAAACATTACTCTAACTACGATTCGCCAAGTTGCGGAAACTGGCGTGGATTACATTTCTACTAGCGCGCCAATTACCCGATAGCATTGGCTGGATCTAAGTATGCGGATTCAGGCTGAATAGTTGTGCCACCCGATTTAAATTACCGGGATTATTTACAATAGATCTGCACCGATCGAATCATCGCCAATGAGCAAAACTGTCTTAATTACTGGCGCATCCACTGGGATTGGCAGAGCGACAGCCCAACTATTTCAACAGCAAGGCTGGAATGTCGTCGCCACCATGCGTGCTCCCGAAAAGTCGCCCGAACTTACCAATCTCCCGAATGTATTGTGCTTGCCGCTGGATGTCACCAAGGTAGAGACGATTCATGCGGCAATCGATCGGGCGATCGCGCAGTTTGGGGCGATCGATGTCATTATCAATAATGCTGGTTACGCCTTGATCGGTGCCTTTGAAGCCTGCGAGATGGCCGATATTCGCGGTCAATTTGAGACAAATGTGTTTGGACTGATGGAAGTGACGCGGGCGATCTTGCCGCATTTTCGGCAGCGGCAGCAGGGTATTGTGGTCAATGTTGCCTCGATCGGCGGACGCGTAACATTCCCGATTTATAGTCCCTACCATGCCACTAAATGGGCGGTAGACGGCTTTTCAGAATCATTACAATATGAGCTACGCCAGTTTAATATCAAGGTCAAAATTATCGAACCTGGAGCTATTAAAACGGATTTCTACAGTCGATCGATTAACGTTGCCAAAAAAGCCGGATTGACTGCCTACGATGATTATATCGATCGAACTTTGCCCAAGATGAATGAAGCTGGTGCAAATGGTTCGCCGCCAGAAGTCACTGCTCAAGCCATCTATCAAGCTGCTACCGACGGCACTTGGAAATTGCGCTATCCCGCTGGCGGTAATGCGAGCTTTATCCTTGGCTTGCGGAAATTGCTCCCAGATGCGTGGTTTATCGGTTTGATGCGCAAGGGGATTGAAGGTTAAGATCTCAATTCTAATTTGATGCGATCGTCATACCGTAGGGTGTGTTACTCCGGAGGATAACGCACCAAAATCAGTTGTCGGTTTATTGAGGCTTACAAGCCAACAGGGCATCTTCTAAATAAATACAAGTCGGTTCCCACCAAGTTTGCAAGTGCAAAAGTGCGGGATAGAGGCGATCGTCAGCCATTGCTTCAGCAGCCTGGATCGCTAATTTACCAACATCATCGGACATCAGTTGCGCTATCAGGCGAGGCAGGATTCGATCGTCTTGGCGATTTGCCAGCCCTGCTAATGCCTCGTCATAAATTTCGGCAGTTTCTTCATCCTGACTATCTTCTAACAGAAACCTTTGGTATAAAGCGTCGCGAATTGCTGGTGTATCCACCTCGATTAACGTCCCTAAGCCAAAAGTCGCCCAATCGCGGATATGTGGGCATACATCTGCTGATAATTTAATCAAACCGGAAATAGCCCGCTCGTCCTCTTTGCCACTCAAGCCACTTACCACCCCATAGCGCACCTCCCAATCGGGGTGGAAACAGAATTTTAGTTGCGGCTCGATCGATCGCGGATCGTTGAGATGCCCCAGGGCAATACAAATGTCTCGAAGGATGAGTGGATCGAACTCCCGATTCAATAATTCAATTAATTTCATAACGCATTCGTCAGGAAAAGTTCGTTCTGGAATGCCCAACTGTCCCAAAATATCGATACCCAAGGATCTTTCCTCGATCGATATACTCTCTGTCAATCCTAACGCTCGATCGAGTACCTCTCGATCGCCGCGACGTTGGAGCAAGCCCACAAAATGCCAACGCTCGTTCGAGTAATCGTCATCTTCTTCTGGTGCCGATAGTGCGAGCTGAATTAATTCGGCTGTAGATCTTGAATCGAGTCCGATCTCTAACTTTTTGGCGAGATTATCTAAATTATCCAATTACTGCTCTCCTGGCACAGCCCGATCGGTCTGCATCGATATCTGATTAATTTACAATTTAACTTGAGATTGCCAGCTATGAATATGTCTTTCGATCGCTGCTAGTACTTTGTGCGATCGAAATGTCGATCGTGGGTGAGGGCGGGTTTGTACGTTAGTTATCGTTCCAACAACAATTTTTAGCATCAACCCGCCCCTACAGATCTTTGTTACTTTCCCGATATCGCTGTGGCAATATCTTCACGTGTAGCACCGAGTGATAAGAGCGATTTGATGAGTAGATCGATCGACACTGACGGATCGCTAGCTTCCATTTTAGCCAGCCACGATTGACTGGAATTAATATTTTCAGCTAACTTTTGTTGTGCTCTAAATTTCCTCAGCAATTTACTTAGAGATAATCGAATCTCAATTCGAGTCTGAAGTAATTAATGATAATGATGAGATTTTAATTGGATTATTACCAGGATC
>NZ_JANPGM010000293.1:0-5020 GCF_031423935.1 Chamaesiphon sp. VAR_69_metabat_338 | reverse complement strand
GGTGCTTTACTTGCGGCTCACCTTTGGACGGGTTCCCCGTCAAAAAAGGTGAGACAGCGACGCATCGACTGGGAGGTTTCCTCCCAGTTGTGTGCGTCAAGACAAGACAGCGGAGTTGGGTCGGATGGGTTCCCCATCCGTAACCCATACCCAAGCAGGGGAAACCCCAAGACCGCACTTTTCGCTCCCCGCTCCCCGCTCAAAAAACATGAAATCCGATCGCACTCGCAGCCAAGAACGTATTTTACAACTCCTGAAGCAATGCGATCGGGCAATTTCGGCTCAGGATATTTATGTCGAGTTGCGCGCTCGCGATCGAGCCGTCGGGCTAGCTACTGTCTACCGTGCCCTTGAGAGTCTAAAATTGGAAGGGGTCGTTCAAGGTCGGACATTATCGACGGGCGAATCGTTGTATAGTTGTGTCCAAGCAGACAGACATCATCTGACTTGCTTGCACTGCGGGCAATCGATTCCGATCGATGAATGTCCGGTCGAAGAATTAGAACACAGACTAGAATCGCTCCACCAGTTTAAAATTTACTACCATACTCTCGAATTTTTTGGAGTATGTTTGACTTGTGCGCCGACAGAGGTAGACAATAGCCACAAACCAGTCATTCATTTGCATCACCATAGCCACGATCGATCTAAACAGGGACCTGCATGACTTTTGAGAATTTTATGAATTCAATTGGGGTTGCCGAACCGCATGGGCGCGGCTGGCTCTCCGTAGTGCTAACTTTTATGTTTGCTTGGATAGTCACCTATTTATTCATTCCTAAAGTCCGCACTTTCGCACTCAAAGTTGGCTGGGCAGATCAACCCAACGCCCGCAGACTCAATCAGGAGCCACTAGCCAATGCGGGGGGGTTAGCGATTTATGCAGGGGTCATCGCGGCGATTATTCTCGCTGGCTGTCTCGCACCGATCGTCATAGCCAAGGTTCAAGTATCGATCTTGGCAATCTTATTAGGTGGCTCGGTACTAGTGTTGGTTGGCTTTATTGACGATCAGTTACCAGAGGGATTGCCTGCGCTGTTTCGGTTAGTCGTCCAACTTTTAGCGTCACTATTGTTGGTCGTCTGTCACATTCAAATTCACATTTCTTACTTTGGCGCGCCGATCGATAACGTTTTATCGATCGTCCTGACGGTGTTCTGGGTTGTGGGCATTACTAATGCCGTGAACTTGATGGATGGGATGGATGGATTGGCTGGTGGGGTGAGTTTTATTACTGCCATGACGATTTTAGCTGCCTCCGCTCAATTTGAGGCCAGAGCGGCGGCAACGTTAATCGCTGCCGCAGTAGCGGGAGCGGCCTTGGGCTTCTTACGTCACAATTATCATCCCTCGCGGATTATTATGGGTGATGCGGGAGCTTACTTCCTGGGCTATGTCTTGGCTGCTATCAGTATTTTGGGCAGTGCCAAAGTTACCACAGTCACTTCGCTGATCCCGACAATTATGGTGTTAGTCGTGCCAGTTGTGGATACGAGCCAAGTAATTATCAAGCGGTTGTTGTCAGGGCGCAATCCCCTCAGCACGCCGGGGAAAGATCATTTACATCATCGGTTGTTAGCACAGGGATTTTCGCAGCGACATTCGGCGGTGATTTTATGGGCAATTGCTTTGGCTGGCGGGATGATTGCGATGCGGTTACAACCAGGAATCAGACAAATGGCGATCGTGGTGACGGCGATCGGGATTGCCATCCTCTTGGTGATGACTGTCTGGCTGCGACTGCGCGCGATCGTGCATACTCCTGACAAACCAACCCTCGATTCTAACGATAAATCCTAACAAGCTAGTGTCGAGATCGCAAGGCAACTGACTTGCGATCTCGGGATCGGGCGATCTGCGATCTTGGATCGTGACGGGGGTTAGACTCGATTGGTGGGTACTTTAGTAGGTAAGCCGATCTCCAACCGATCGAGCCGGATGGCAACGCTCCAAGATTGGTCTAAACTAATACATATTCGGTTAAGTAGTATCGATCTATGGCAGATAAACACCGCAGCACATTTATCGGCGGCATCGCGATCGGTGCGGCAATTGGCACTGTTACCGCGCTGCTGATGGCTCCTCGGACGGGACGAGATACGCGCAAAATTTTGGGGAAAACTTTAACGGCAGTCCCCCAAATGGCCGAGGATATCTCTAGTAGCGTCCAGCTTCAGGCCGACAAGCTCTCAGTAGCCGCTGGCGAACGGTGGCAGGAAACACTCGATCGATTGGCTACGGCGATCGCGGCAGGTATTACGGCTAGTCAATCCCTGGCAGAACTCGAAGCCTCGACCCGCGAGCGATCCCCGCACGAGATCGACAAGTAATTTTTTTTGACTCATCACCGATCGATTCACGCCGATCGCTTCATTTTGACCATTATCGATCCATTACTATTTCTGGGAGGCTCAATTTTGCTGGTTGCTGTCAGTTTGACAGCACTGGTTGTCGCTGCTTTTCCCGCGATTCAAGACCTATCGAGAGCCGCTCGCAGTGCCGAGAAGTTGTTCGACAGGCTCGATCGGGAATTACCGCCTACTCTAGAGGCCATCAGACTAGCCAGCTTAGAATTGAGCGATCTGAGTGAGGAAATGTCTCAAGGCGTCCAAAGTGCCTCCGCCGTGGCACAGCAAGTCGATCTGAGTTTGGTAGAGGTCAAAAAGCAGGCTGGTAATCTCCAAACAGGTACTCGCAGTGTCTGGGTGGGTGTCAAGGCGGCATGGCAAACCTGGCGTGCTGGTGACTCGCGGACGGACGATCGAATGTCAGCATCGCCCCGAGCATCTTTGTCAGCTAGTAGCGATGGTACTGCCGATCCCGATCTGGATGCGACTTTTGACGAGCCGCCACTCTAATGGCACCCAAGCCACAAAAAATTGCTAGAGAGATTTTCTCTCTAGCAACAAAGCTATTTATCTGCAAGCAATTGCAGTCTATCGTCTCTAGTTAGACAATGAATCCAAACTTAGAGATTGCCAGATTGAGCTAATTTATCTTTGAGTTCGGCGAGTTTACCCGCCCACCGAGGATCTGGTTGAAAATCGGTACTGGTACTTGTCGTGTAATTAGTGGTACTGCTATTATTTTTGCCACCTTCTTTGCGACCGCCTTTTTTAGCACCACCACTACTGCGGCGCGGCGTATCGGCATTACTGTTACTCCCTTTATTGCTGAGATTTGGTTTAGGAACACTGCTGGGTTCTCTAGGCTCGGCTGATTCGCTTTGCTCGCCATCTTCATCGTCTTGCCCTTTAGCTTTGGGCAGGGCTTTTTCAATTTTGATCGGCAATTCTTGGAACATCGTACCGTTGTACTTTTCGACGATCTGGTCGGCTTGCTCTTCCGTCTCGACGGTGACAAAGCCAAATCCCCGGCATTTACCAGTTTTGCGATCTTTGATCACTTTGACAGAAACTAGCTCGCCAGCATCAGCAAAAACGGTTTGAAGTTCTTCCCGCTCTACATCAGATTTTGGTAAGTTGCCCACATATAAACGAATAGACATATACAAATTCCTCCAGACTGGAATTAAATTAGCTTGCTTGCAGGGTTTCCCCGAGGGGGAATCGCCTCAAATTTTTTTAGCAGACAAAAAACTGTTGCAGTAATATAGCATCACCTTCGAGATTGTGACAGTCGATCGGTTCGATCGGTGGACTCGGACTGGATCGCGGTTGGCGATATGCAGTCATTATTGTTGCCCCAGCCTAGCTGAGATCGTCTCTGAGCTAGAAGTCGGCAATGCCGAACAATAACAACTGACAACTGCTGTGGGGTCGATGCTTTAGTATGAATCGGCAGATGTTCGGTCTGCACCCTCGACACTATATCTTAATGTTTTTTCACAAACTTTTACACCCTTACTTAAATTATCACGTCTGTGGATGAGCGATCTATTTTTTGAGTAGCGATCTTGTTGCTAATCTTGGGAATTGCCGAGCGAAATGGCCAGTTCGCTCGGCTCAACCATACCCACATCAAAAAGGTGGGCATAGCCCACCTTTTACTGATGACTAAACATCTTAATTTAAGCGTCAACAAGCGGCCTGCAACCGCCCAGACCGATTACACTCGTTCTTCGCTACGGTAACCACGGTTGTCGCGGCCATCGCGCTCGTAGCGACTGCTTTCGTTGCGGGGAGTGCTATCGCGCCGATCGTAACGACCGCCACCGCCACCGCCACCACCACCGGTGCGGAGGACTGGTTTGCCACCAGCACCGCCACCGCCACCACTGCGACGATCGCTGCCACCGCGAGGCTTGTAGCTGTTCGAGGAGCGATCGCGCTCTTGCATTTGGGGTTCTTCCATATCGAGCCATGCGGGACGAGTTTGGTCGTAAACCAATTGCAGCGCGGCTGCGGCAACAGTATGGACGTCATATTCTTCGCTCATCTTGGCGATAATCGGCAAGAAGGATGCGACCCGTTCGCCAGAAAGTGCTTCTTGGACTTTGCCTTGAATCTTCTGGACGTGTGCGGCTTCAACTTGAGCGCGAGTAGGAATTTGGCAGACGGCGAGGGACTGCTTGACCCGACGTTCGATCGCTTGGAGTTTGCGACGATCGAGCGAGTGAATCAGGGAGATAGCGATGCCTTCTTTACCCGCACGACCCGTCCGACCGATCCGGTGGATGTAATTTTCCACGCTATCGGGGAGATCGTAGTTAATGACGTGGCTGAGATGGTCTACATCCAAACCGCGTGCGGCAATGTCGGTTGCCACAATCCAGCGGACTTTGTCGCTGCGGAAGCGAGTCAGCAGGCGTTCGCGTTGAGTTTGGGTCAGATCGCCATGATACTCATCGGCACTGTGTCCGGCAGATTGCAGTTGGTTGGTGAGTTCGGCAGCAGCTTTACGCGTCCGCACGAAGATGATCGCCGATTCTGGCTGTTCGAGTTCGAGAATCGGTTGGAGTGCTTGAGCCTTCGTCCAGCCGCGCGGGATGAAGTACACTTGTTGCTGAATTTTGGAAGGTGCCGCTTTGACTTGATCGACAGTAACTGTGACTGGAGAT
>NZ_JANPGM010000292.1:0-5085 GCF_031423935.1 Chamaesiphon sp. VAR_69_metabat_338 | reverse complement strand
CTCAATCAGTTAAAACTGACTGCTGGCACCGAACGGATCGACAACTTACACGAATTTAGGTTCGATCGTCCGGCAGTCGATGCTTTAGTACCGCAGCATTACTACCTGGCTTATGCTGCTGATGCCAATCAACCATTGACTAGCAATCAGGAATTTTTATTAGAAGCCGAAACTAGTATTCCCGTCTTGCTCAAACAGTTACGCGGCTCGAATAATCTCTATCAACAAATCGAGCTATTACATAGCTTAAGTAAACTCAAAGGATTAGATTTTGGAACGGGTTTCGGTGGTGCTGGCGTCCGAGTCACTGTCGCCAATTTAATCGATGAAGTGTATTTCAAAGCCGGTAACTTTAGCAATCGACCCCATTGGGAAATCGTCCGGTATGCAGCAGGTTTATTAAATAAGGTCGAAATTAGTTTGTCCGATGCCGTAACCGATATTTTGATCGATGGCAAACAGATTACTGTCGGCATGGCTTACAGCGAAGCATCGACGATCGATGCCCCCATGTCCCATACTGAAATCGCTGAAAAAATCGATAAATTCTGTCGGGAAGATATTCGCGATCGCGTCTTAACCCAGGAAATTATTATTTATCTCGGGTTGTTAATTAAATCTCAGCCGACTTTAGTTAAAGGCTTGCTAACGCTGCGAGTTGGCTATTTAATTATCTTGCTGACGAGCGAACTGGCGATCGAATTGGGGATGACTCAAGATACCGCTTATGAAAAATTGATGACACTGAGTCCCTTCGAGATCCAAACAAGGCTGTCTCAAGTGTTGACCGACTACCAAGGTGTCGGCAAAATTGTTTTTCAACAAGAATCACTGCATCTCAATCAATCTCAGCATCAGATTGCCTGGGTGGTCAATACTATCGATCCGAGCGTACAAAACCCGCCAGCTACCCCGATCGATTGGCGATATCAACGCTGCAAAGATGGGGCGATCGTGCGCGTCGATCGAGATTTCTATCCGAGTGTCTGGCGATTGCTCGAACATTGTCAAGGCATCACGATCGGCGATAAGCTCGAAAAACGCAATCGGTTGGATAGCGAAATTATCTTATCGGAAATGACTCCCGGCGAGAAGAATTTTGCCCTCCGGATCGAGCACCTCCTCAATAAAATTGTCGCACCCGAATATCGACAATTAAATATTGAAGCGTTGATAGCACTAGCCGCTCTATCCGAGCGCAATCCCGATCTCGATATCGAAGAATACATCGTGCTCGATGTCTTGATCGGTCATGCAGTCAGATTGGCTTGGCTGGATGTCGATCTACCCAAGCACACCACTGCTCAACTCGATCGGGCGGCGTTTATACCTACTAATTACGAGCACTATAAGTCGTTGGCTTGGAGTGCTTTTTATCAAAGTTCGCCCCAGATTTGTGCCAATTATATTGTCAAATCGCTGCAATTCTTGAGTCAAATCGCAGTAGCCAGCTAACGGCTGCGGACTGAAAACGACACCTGTCTCTAGAGCTTGTCGATCGAGAACTGCTAGCTGGCGATCGCCTAGCGACGCAAGCGGTCGGCGGGATTGTAAACATCGATTTGGACATTCTGCTGGAGCTTGACGGGAGGTGTGCTAACTCCCGTTGGGTTGCTGGTGCCACCATTAATTTGCTGAGTGCTTTGACGTTGCTGGCTGGTGCGATCGGTACCGCCATTAGTACTTTGAACGTTAGTCGAACTCACACTATTACCTACACAACGACCAGTGCTATTTTGCTGCACTTGATTGGTGCGATCGGTCGCTTGTTTAGAACCATTAATCGCAACTTGAATGTTCGTATCATTCATCACGCATTGCGCGCTAACGGGGGTAATCTGGCCGGAAAGAACAGTCGATAATGTCGCTAGAGCCAATAGCCCTAGAGAGTAGCAAGTAGGTTTCATAATTTAGGCGATCGGAAGTAATCTTGAGTGGGACTACAGCCCAAACAGCAATTATTCCGTAAATTTATTCCCAAGTTATCGCATTGGGGTTGGGGAAACTTTGTTGTTGCTGGAGTTGACTTATCCATCTGTTTTCGATCGGTTTTTAAATTGGGATGGCTACTGCTGTCAATCCCGCTCTGCGGCAAATGTTGCTCTGGACTGATTTCGTGGGAATTTTAGAAGTAGCTACCTCCACTAATTCACACATCCCACTGCGGGCAATCGTCCCATGCTCAATTCAGACCAAGACCTACATTCGCCACCACATCCCCAGGTAACTAGGTCTCGATCCCTACAACCACCGCAGATCGGCACTGAATTGAGCGGCGATCGATCTTCGACAATGCCGATTTTTGCTGAAGCGACTACGCTGGCAAGTCAGCTCTTGGCGGCACCAGTCGCGATCCTGACCGCGATCGCCGGCACCGGCTACCAAATTGGCGCGATCGCTGGTTTGGGGCAATTGAGCGCGCTGCCGAGCAATCCCAATTTACACTTAGAATTAGCTGGCTTAGAATACTGCCACGATCGCATTATTAGCAGCCAGGGTAGCCTGAGCGTGCCGGACTTTTGCCAACAGCCCCAATTAGCTCGATCGGCTCTGCTGCGGGTACATGGCCTGAGAGCCTATTTAGGCGTTCCTGTTCTCACCGCCGCGCGCGATCGGATCGGTGTCCTGGCAATTTTAGATTTTAAACCCCGCCAATTTAGCGATCGCGACATTGAGTTGCTGTTAGTGGTCAGTCGCTTGCTTGCTAGTGAATTCGAGCGCAAATTATTGAGTCAAGCCCAGCTCGATCGTTATCTTAGCGATCTTCAGGAGCGAGTGATGCCCAACTTTGACGCTCCAGGTGCCGCCGCGCCAGGAAGGGGCGAACTCGATCTTCACTTGCTACAGGTCGCAGATTTAACGACCCCTGGATTAGATACTACGATCGCAACTCCGTCGCAGTACCCCACATTTGGCGATCGTCGCAGCGAAACTCACTTTGAGTTATTGACCCACCTAGCTCGCGAACTGCGCACCCCACTAACATCGGTGCTGGGTATGGCCAGTGTCCTGCAACAAGAAATCTATGGCCCGCTCACTACCAAGCAAAAAGATTATTTAGGCATCATCCATCAAAGCGGTCGCCAATTAGTAGGCATCGTCGATGAAATCTCCCAACTGGGCAGCTTGGTTGGCGACACCTCTTCCTTAACGGGCGATCGACAACACTCGCTCGCGATCGAATTAGTAGATTTAGAGATGCTGTGCCAATTAGCGATTCATAGTCTCGAACCAACTGCTGCTAAAAAACAGCAACAAGTCAGCCTCGATCTGAGTGGATCTGATGTCTCAACCACTGCCAATCCACTGTGCTTACTCGATCGCGAGAAAGTCCGGCAGATCGTTTATTATCTGTCTCTAAGTGCGATTCATGCTAGTGCGGTCGATCGGCAGATCTCGATCCAGCCGATTCAGCTCCCCGATCTACTGCAGATCCAAATTACTACCAACGATCCGCTGGCGATCCTCCCCGCCGGAACGCCGAGAGATATCGAGCGACCATTCCCCGCGATCGAGGGTTCTCCCGTGCCAATTTTACAGGAGTTGCCATCAGATATCCGCATCAATCTAGGATTATCGCTCAGTCATCTCCTCGCCGCAGCACATGGCGGTCGGATCGAACTCATTCCCAATCGGCAGGGTTATCAACTCTCATTACCGCTGCTCTTAGCTCCGAGTGCAGCCGATCCTAACCAAAATTGAGTGCCACGCGATGCTCCAGAAGAGGGGCTTCGCCAACGAGATTTTCCGGCTGTAGCACTGATGAATTCTGTGTTTGTACCGATCTGAATCTGAGCGAGCAGAGGATATGCTAGCAATTAACTATCGATCGTCAAATCTAGTTCTGAAAATAATCATATTTTCCCCCCATTCAAGTATTTAGCAAAAGATCGGTATGTCTCAGTCCACTCCTCTGCCAACTGAAAGCCGCAGCCATAGCGATCTCTTGCGTGGTGCCAAAGCTAAGTATCAAGCTAGCGACTATCAAGGTGCGATTGTCGATTACACCCTAGCCATTGCGGCTCAGACCGATGATGCCTTAGCAATTTGTTGTCGCGGTGCGGCTTACTATAAATTAGGTGCTGGTAAAAATGCACTCAGCGATTATAATCGTTCGATCGCCCTGGATCCGAAAGCCGCTATTACTTACTATCGACGCGGTTCGCTCTATTATTCGATCGCCGATTATCAAAATGCGATCGCCGACTACAATCGCGCCACCGAGCTTCAACCCGATTTTGCCTTTGCTTATTCCAATCGCGGCTATGCTTATCGCGAATTGTATGGCGAACAAGAAGCCCTTATCGATTGGCGATTTGCGGCGAAATTATTTAAAGAGCAAGGTAATTTGGCTCAATATCAACATATCGTAGATTTAATCGATCGGATTACTGGTCTCGATAGCTCGGCATCGGGAATGTTGTCATAAACCACTCTATCTCCCTCGGACAATTATGATAGGCTGGTAGCTGGCTTCAGATTTACACCACTGCAACCATGTCATCATCCACTGCCGACATCCGACTGCTCGTTTTAGACATTGATGGCACGATCGCCGGAAAATCCAATCAAGTTAGCGATCGAGTCAAACAGGCAGTCAAAGCTGCCCAAGCCCAAGGCGTTCGCGTCGGGATTGCCACCGGCAGAATGTATAAATCAGCCTTGCGCTTTCATCGGGAAATTGGTGCGGATGTGCCTATCATGGCTTATCAAGGAGCCTGGATTCAAGATCCTACTTCGGGAAAGATGTATCGCCATTCGCCCGTCCCGGTCGATACCGCGCGAGCATTAATCGATTACTTCGAGCAACCGCACCTACTCGATCGCTTATCCGTTCACGTCTATCGGGATGATTGTCTGTACGTACGCAAAATCGACAGCGACACGGAGCTATATATCGGACGCAGCGGCATTGGTGTCACACCGATTGGCGATTTGTGATCGGCCTTAATCGGCAGTCCGACCAAAATCTTGGCCATGTCTGAAGATATCGCGCTGATCCAGCACCTGCTGACCGATCTGCGGCAACGTTACGCGCCAGCAGACTTACATATCACCACCTCCGTCCCGATCTTTCTCGAAACT
>NZ_JANPGM010000291.1:0-2258 GCF_031423935.1 Chamaesiphon sp. VAR_69_metabat_338 | reverse complement strand
AGGAAGGCATCGACGTTGAGTAATGGTGCTAATTGTGGTGAACCACCAGAGAGCTTCATCAATACCGAAATTACCGTTTTGGGATCTTGGCTGACGAGTAATGCCGCTCGATCGCAACTAAACTCGGCACAGCGGAGCCATTGCAGCATTTGGGCTTGAAGGTTCTGGGCGATCGAATTCCCGATTCCTGGGACTAAACCGCCAGTAGCAAGAACGATGATATTGGCGAGGGTGAGATAGACACCGTGTTCGCATTTGAGATGCCCCAATTCATGGGCGAGGACGGCTTGAAGCTCGGCGGGGGTAAGTAAGTCTACGAGTGAGGTATGGACGACAATAAACGGCTTCTTGCCCCGTACGGCCATCGTGTAGGCATTTGGTGCGGGATGTTGCTTGAGGTAGAGTTGGGGCACTTCCAGATCGAGAATCTGACAAGCTTCGACTAATAATTTGTGAATATCGGGCAGTTGGCGATCGCCGATCAGCACGCTCGCGGCAATATTATTGAGATAAAGAAAGTCTTCGGTGATGCCACCGAGGAAGTTCCGCACCAATAGATCTAACCCGGGAAGTCGGCGGAGGCTGGTGGTAGCTTCTAAGTCCAGCGGGTGGCGAAAACGATCGGCTTTAAGACCGATTAATTGAGTTTTGGGATTTAACATTGGTGAGGATAATGAATTACGAACGCAGATCGGCAAGGTGGCAATACTTGGATTGGCAAAATCGAGACGATCGAAAATCCAAACTGAAAATTCTCGCCCACCTGACAGTAAGCTTGAAATTTAATGCTCTAGGCTATTTAGGCACTGCATCATCCTTAAATTCTAACGATTAAGCGATGACCGATGGTAGGCTCTGCTAGCGAAAATTATCGCTCTGTTAATCTTCAAAAATTAACTTTTCAATCCGCTTGAGACTCGCCCAATCCGGTTTGCGAGTAAACCCATCTTTGAAATTGGTGACTACCTGATCGCGGACTTCAGGAGCTGCTTCAACCATGCTTCTGGCCATTTCGATATGCTCGCGCACGCCAGATTGTTTGATTTCGAGCATCGCAGCCGCCAGATTGATCCGTGTTTGGGCGTCGAAGGGATCGATTTTCATCGATTTCAAAGCGGCTTTGATTGCGAGTTGCGGCTTATTTTCCAATAAGTACAACCAGGATAAACACGTCCACGCGCTATCGAGTTTTGGCGATCGATTGCAAACATCCACAAAAATCGGGATTAGCTGGGCTGGACTTTTTTCTCCAGTTTGATAATCTTTAATTGCATTGTCGAATAATTCAGCAGGATTTAGGGTTTCAGCCATGAGTTAGGGGATAGGGGGAAGGGGATGGGGGATAGGGTTTAGAGGTTAGGGGATAGGGCTTGGAGCATATACAAGGTGTGAATTAACGTTATTTACGTAGCCACTCAATTTGCAAGGCTAATTACGATAAAAACTGCTATTCCCTATTCTCTATCCCCTATTCCCTAAACTGCAAAAGACTTGCCACAACCACAACTTTGAGCGGCGTTGGGGTTGGTAAATTGGAAACCGCCACCGATCATCGCGTCGCTGTAGTCGAGGACGAGACCATAGACGTATAGCATACTCTTGCGATCGCAGACTAGCTTAAAACCGCTATAGTCGCAAATTTCATCATCGTCGCGAATCTGGCTGGGATCTTCAAAGTCCATCACGTAGGACATCCCCGAACAACCGCCTTGGCGAACGCCGACGCGCAAACAGAGGTCTTTGCCTTGTTTTTCGCGTAATGCCAGCACATGCGAGAGCGCATTGTCGGTCATCTGGATACTGGGTGGTTTTGCTGTAATTACTTCAGTCATGACCTTGGATAAACTCCTAACGAACGAGCGACGGTAAAATTCATCATTGCGGACAAATTCACACCTAAAACTTAAACCTATAATCTATGTTAACTTCTCTGACCCGATCGGTGCTGACTTCAAATTAGCGAATAAGATCGGAGTGGCGATGAGAATAGATACATTTATTCCAGAATCTTAGAAATAGGATACAAACCGAGCAGTCGTCAGCGGCGATCGTCTGCGTATAGACGATTCTCTTGCAGAGAGGCTACGCCAACGAGTTTCGACCGGACGTGCTCGACTGCTCGCTGACGCTTAAAGATTTTTAGGTGCGATTTTTGATGATGACAGCGATCTATGCTGCCACTCAATCACGGCTCTCGTAGCTCCGCCAATTTCTCGCTTACGCTTGACGATTCTTAGGTGCAATTTGATTATGACGGC
>NZ_JANPGM010000290.1:0-7518 GCF_031423935.1 Chamaesiphon sp. VAR_69_metabat_338 | reverse complement strand
AGTTTATAGCGGGTCGGACTCAACCTGTCAAAATTGTCGTTACCGAAAAGTCTAGTGAATTCTGGACGGGAATTCCTTACGGCGATCGATCGGGTCGGACAGCTTTATTAATTTCACCCCTGAAAGAGTTTATTCCTCAGCAACCAGAGCGCGCTCATTTTATCGATTGGTTGAATGCCAATCGCGATCGATTATTCGATCGACAATACCAACAACAAGGCCAATTAACGAGTAAATGGTTGGATGACAATGCTGCCGACTTGGCGCGCGGCGATTGGGACGATTTATTCATTCCCCGCCATACGTTTGGATTGTATCTAAAATCGCGACTGAATGAGACGATCGCCGCAGCTACAGCTAAAGGCTTAATTGAATGCGATCTGATTACTGCCGATGTCTGGGATATTCAGCGCGATGGCGAGTTATTTTTAGTCGATATTACTACCGCAGCAGATTGCGCTCGCTTTACTGCCAAACAACTAGTCTTAGCGATCGGCAGTCCGCCAAATCTGGGCTTCGAGCAGACTACTGAAGATGCCAATTCGGGTCTGTGCTACATCGATAATATGTACGAGCCATCCCTCGACGCTAATCTCGATCGATTGTGTCAAGCCCTAGCGGAGATTCCCAATCCTGCCGATCGTCAGGTGATGATTATCGGCTCGAATGCCAGTACCTTAGATACGCTCTACAGCATCAATAATTCGCTAGCCGCAACTAGTCTCATCGAGAAATTTATCGTTCTCTCGCCGACAGCTACCTTCCCCCATCGGATCAACCGCAAAGTTCCCGCGCTCGATTATACGCCTCATGCGTTAGTCGCTTTGGTACAAACCGAATCCTTTACCTCCCAACAAATTTTGGAAGCTGTCAAGCGGGATGTTGCCGACGCTACCGCGCAAAATATCAATATCTCGGATATTTATGGCGATATCACCAAGGTGGTAATGCAAGGCTTGAATCTGCTCGATGACGCCGAACAAGCACAATTCGTGTTTCGATATGCAGTCGAAATCGGTAAATTCCAACGGCGTGCTGGCGGCGAATACCTAGATGTAGTGAACGATTTGGTCGATCGCTGCAAGTTAGAATTTATTAAAGGTCGCTTTATCGGTCAATTACCGCTGCCGACTGGCGGTGCTGGTTGCGAATATCTCGATAGCGAACATCGCCAACAACAAACATTCGATCGACCATTAGGCGCGATTATTAATTGTGCTGGTTTTCAAGATGTCACCAAGTCTTCCTCTACTCTGATTCAAAATCTGCTCGCACGGGAGATCTGTTTCCCCAACCAGTCCCATCGCGGCTTTGCGATCGACAAGAACTTCAAAGCCAGTGAGAATTGCTATGTGATGGGGCCGCTAGTTGCTGGCAATATCGATGGTACTTTCCGAATTTGGCACGCCGAGAGCTGTCAGCGGATTTTAGGTTTATCCAAGCACCTCGCTGAAGTATTGCTGTCAGAATCGACACCAGTAGCAACGCCCGCGATCGAAGTATCAGAGCCAGCAACCGCAACCTTAGTATCTACCATCTAAAAGAAGATCGGGTACGATCGCAGCACTTTTCGCTCCCCGCTCCCCGCTCCCCACTACCAAAAAGTACTGTCTTGCGATCGAAATCTAAGTTAGACTCGATCGCATGAGATGCAGCCCCGCTGAGTGGCTGCGGTGGAGAAGCGATCGATGCAGTCTGGTAGTGAAATAATTGTTATTGGTGGCGGAGTCATTGGGTTGGCTACAGCCATTGAATTGCGCTTGCTCGGCGCGGCAGTCACGATTTTGAGCAAAGATTCCAAAGCGGCTGCTGGGCATGCCGCAGCGGGCATGTTGGCACCGCAGGCCGAACGCATTCCCACTGGTGCGATGTGGGATTTGTGTTTGGCGAGTCGGGATTTATATCCAGAATGGATCGCCAAAATTGAATCGATTTCGGGTATCGATGCAGGCTACTGGCCGTGTGGAATTTTAGCACCGTATTATCATGCCCAAACAGGTATTGATTGGTTGGACGATCGATCGATCCGCCACCACCAATCGGATTTAGGCGAAGCCGTCGTGGGTGGTTATTATTATTCAGCCGAAGGTCAAGTCGATAATCGCGCCCTAATGCGATCGCTGCTAATTGCCAGTCAATCGCTAGGGGTAAAATTTGGAGATGGTGTAGAGATCGTCAACATCCATCAAAGTCACGGACGGGTGACGCATCTAGAAACTAAAAATGGCGACATCCGCGCCGAGCATTATATCCTTACCACAGGTGCTTGGTCGCAACAACTAGTACCAATTCCAGTCGTGCCGCGCAAAGGGCAAATGTTATCAGTATTAGTTCCGATCGAGCAACGAGATAATTTACCACTCCAACAAGTACTGTTTGGTGAAGAAATTTACATCGTCCCGCGTCAAGACGGTCGCATTATTATCGGCGCAACTAGTGAAGATGTCGGCTTTGAACCGTCTAATACACTCAAAGGTGTCAAACAATTAATGACTAATGCGATGCGATTATTTCCGCTGCTGCAACAGTTTCCATTACTCGAAACTTGGTGGGGATTTCGTCCAGCTACGCCTGACGAATTACCAATTCTGGGCGCGAGTAGTGCTAAGAATCTCACCCTCGCCACCGGACACTATCGCAATGGCATTTTATTAACACCAATTACCGCTAAATTAATTGCCGATTTAGTTTGGCATCAACATGCCGATAATTTACTAGCCACCTTTAACTGGCAACGGTTTGACCCTGTGTGATATTTAAAACCCTCCTGAAAATGTAAAAGTATCGATCCCGACTGGATAAACCAACAACTTGCAGAACTGGGAGTAACATTATGACCATCGCTCAAACTAAGGAAAAAACATACACTGTCGAAGAGTATCTACAGCTAGAAATTGCCACAGATACGCGCAACGAATATCGCAATGGAGAAATAGTCCCGATGACAGGTGGAATGCCCAACCATAATGAGATTGCTAGTATTTTCAATGCGATCTTGAGATTTGGGCTAAAGGGAAAGCCCTACAGTATTTTTATTGCCGACCAAAGATTGTGGATTCCCGATGCTAATCTCTATACATACCCCGATCTTATGGTAGTTCCCAAACCGATAGAACTCCAAACTGGACGAAAAGATACAGTAACTAATCCCTGCTTTATCGCTGAAGTTTTATCGAAATCAACTCAGAATTATGACAGAAGTGAAAAATTTGTCGCCTATCGTTCTATTCCCAGCTTCCAGGAGTATTTACTCATCAGTCAGTATAGCGTTCGAGTCGAGCACTATGTAAAAACAGCACCCGATCGCTGGTTGCTGTCAGAATATACCGATCCAGATACGATTTTGACCTTGAATAGTTTCGATCTCCAGCTTGCGATCGCCGATTTATACGAAAACATCGATTTTGACGAGATCTAAATCAGTTATGGAGACTCATTTTTCATGCCGCTCTTACGCTCCGATCTGACTGAATTAGCTGCGGTTTTTTTGAAACTAGGAACGATCGGTTTTGGGGGGCCAGCGGCGCATATTGCGATGCTAGAGGCAGAAATTGTGACGCGGCGAGGGTGGATTAGTCGATCGCAATTTTTAGATTTAATTGGCTTGACAAATCTGATTCCGGGGCCGAGTTCGACCGAATTGGCAATTTACATCGGTTATTTGCGGGCGGGTTGGTGGGGCTTGGTTATCGCGGGGGTATGTTTTATCGTGCCAGCGATGGCGATCGTGTGGGGCTTAGCGATTTGTTACGATCGAGTCCAGCAAATCCCGCAATTTATCGGAGTCTTTAATAGTATCAAGCCAGTAGTCGTGGTACTCACGATTCAGGCGATGTGGAAATTGCGCAACTCAGCAATAAAAAACATCCCCACAGGAGTCGCCGCAATCGGCGCGATCGGGTTGTTGGGGATTTGGGGTGTCAACACCTTAATCGTGCTATTGCTGGCCGGATTTGGAGTCCTGGGGTGGAAGTATTGGCACGACTGGCGGGGTGGATTGTCGGTCATTATTTTCCCCCGCATCGACCTGCCGCTCTTGGCGATCGTACCCGCGATCGCCACACATCCGAGCTGGGTGGATGTCTTCGGAATTTTCCTAAAAATGGGGGCGACGATCTATGGAGGCGGCTATGTATTGCTAGCATTTTTGCAGCCTGAATTAGTCGATCGCACACACTGGTTGACTTCGACTCAATTATTAGACGCGATCGCCATCGGTCAAATTACTCCCGGCCCTCTATTTACTACGGCTACCTTCATCGGCTATCTGCTAGCGGGTCATCCTGGGGCGATCGCGGCAACCGTGGGGATTTTCTTGCCTAGCTTCGGTTTCGTGGGTCTGGCGACTTACTGGGCACCGCAACTGCGCCAGTCGAGCTGGTTTCGTAGTTGGTTGGATGGGGTTAATGCTGCGGCGTGGGCGGCAATTGCAGTTGTGGCTTATCGCTTGGGGATGGGTACGTTGGGAGACTGGCAATCGTTCGCGATCGCGCTCTTGGCGGCAGGATTATTGTGGCGATGGCATTTGGAGCCAATTTGGCCGATCTTGGGTAGCGCAACGATCGGCTTAGTGGGACAATTAGCTCAATTACATCGCTAAAAATTAGCGTACTTTCATTAAATTGCCCCAAGCCGAATGTAGTTAGTTTATATAATACTTGTCATGAGCGGCAATTTTTAGTTAACTGTCAATTCCGAACCGATCTTCAGCACATCACGGCAATTACCTTAACGATCTTCCACTCTTGTCATTCTTCATCTTGCCAACTATGCCCTGACATCATCACCTGTCGAACCAAAATAAGACATCGATTCACCAGTCGGAGCGATATTTTGCTAAGTATTGTCTTACCTACCGTGGGTGCAATAGCCACCACTCGTCCCATCGATCGAGCGAGCTACATTGCAACCATTAATTAAATTTAGAGTCAAGGTACGACGACGCTGATACTGCCAAGAATAAAGAAAGTTTGAGTGAGGATTTAGATTAACATGCATTTTGATTTACAAGCATTGATTCAAACATTTGGTTATCCTTTGGTTTGGGGGATTGTATTTGCCGAGTCAGGACTACTCGTAGGGTTTTTACTGCCTGGGGATAGTTTGCTATTTGTGGCTGGATTTTTGTGCTCTTTGGCCAAAACCGGACTCGATATTCGGGTCATGGCCTTTGGTTGTTTTGTCTTCGCGGTGTTGGGCGATAGTGTCGGTTACTATACTGGCAAAAGATTCGGTCGGAAATTGTTTGACAAACCCGATTCTAAGTTCTTTAAGAAAAAGCATTTAGTGGCTGCGGAATCCTTTTTCGAGCGACAAGGTAAAACCGCTATTATTCTGGCGAGATTTATGCCCTTTGTGCGGACATTCGCGCCGATCGTCGCCGGGATTGCAGCTATGCGCTACCAGACATTCATGCAATACAATGTCGTCGGTGGCTTGGGCTGGGGCGTAGGTTTAACTATGCTCGGTTATTTTTTAGGCAAGAGTATTCCTGCCGACCAAATCGACCAATACTTGATTCCGATCGTGCTAGGAATTATGTTTATCTCGCTAGCACCCTCGGTTTTTCATATTCTCAAAGCACGGCAGAGCCGGTGATAATTGATAATTGATATAGCAATATCCTGGTTACTATCACAAACCCGACTTTTTTCTAAAAAGTCGGGTTTGTGTCTTAGAGGATGTCTGAAAAGTCTAATTGCTTCGTTTACGGTGGGTAAATCCCCCTAAATCCCCCTTAAAAAGGGGGACTTTAAATCCGGTTCCCCCCCTTTCTAAGGGGGGCTAGGGGGGATTATCTAGGGTTTGAGCTTAACAAAATTGAGTTTTCAGACATCCTCTTACAGGGTTGTTATTCCTAACTTAGATACGATCGCCACTAGCGCGCAGGTTTCGGTGTCATGCTGGGGGATTTAATCGGATTGGGTGCTGATGGAGCAGATTTAATCGCTTTGGGGGCGGCGGGGAGTTTGGCAATCCCTGGCACCTTTTTGAGGTTGACGAACAGATCGAACCGATTGCTAGAGTCGTCTAAGATGGCACTGGTTACGCCCAAGCTACTCATCGCTTGAAATCCGGCTTTCACTTCTGGCGAGAGATAGGGTAAGGGTAAATTTCCAGCATTAATCGTCCGCTCGATATCGATGAAAAATTGACCGTTATGAGGATTTAACTTCGATCGAGTCGCTTGTTGGAACAGGCGATTATCGGCGAGCTTTTGTTGGGGTTGCGGCACGAATGTACTCGCGACAGGTGCCCCCAATGTCAAGAATGCCAAATTGTCCTGCCAGCCATGAGTCGCCGCGACACTACCCAGGGGGGTCGTCCAATTAATCAGATCTTGGTTTCCTAATTTAGCTTTAGCAATTTTGAATCCTTGCTGTTGGGCCATCCGATTATCGAGTCTGGCAAAGGCTTTTTCGGCAACGTTGCGATCGCTAGCTTGCTGGAAAATCACTAAGCCGGTGCCAAATTCGGTATCGATTTTATCTGGCTTGGGCACAATTGCCACACCGAATGGGCCTTTGCTCCAGTTGAGGATTTCTGATTCCAAATCGAGTCCGGTGAAATTATCCAAATTTTTGACCAAATCGGTCGGCTTAACGGGTGCCAGGGGACTCGTATCGGCACTGCGAACGTAGTCTTGCCACAACCTTTGGAGGTTGCCACCCGAAACCATTACCAGTGTATTCGCAGGTAAATTGGCAGCTAGATCCCGAGCTTGATTTTCGACAACTAATTTCTGTTTGGTATTGGGCTTGAGCCAAGATATCCCCTTCCAAGCGATGCCTTCGGCCTCTAGTGTGGCATTAGCAGCCATCCCTTGCTGATCTTGGGCTTGAGCTAATTTATCCGCCGCCAATGTTTGGGGCGAGTTGGCGGCGGCTACTGCTGTCGCCACGGGAATATTTACATATACTTGCGCGAAGGGGCGATCGATTTCGATTTCGGTGAGGGCTTTGGTATAACCTGGGACGCTCAAGAGCGATTTACCGCCTTGTTGGGTATCGACAACGCGTTGGAGGCTGGCAAGATCGGTGCCGATCGCCACAAAATTATCGACGATCGCAATCGCCAGCGTTCCCGCTTTACGCTTAAATTCCCTAATGGCAACACCTTTATAATTACTTTCGACTAAATTGGCATCGATCGGGGTTTGATGCTGTTCTACGACCCGCTGGGCGGCACCCCGATCGCCGATCGGCAAAATTGCTACTGTTTGGCGATCGGCTAAAATGCCGCGATCGGATTTACCCGCCGCGCCAGGGTTATTTAAATAGCCGATCGTGATTTGTTTGCCAATCCACGGGTAAATATCGCGGCGATAATCGTAACCGTAATTACCCAAAAAATCGGTTTGCAATTGGGCGAGTTGACGTTCGAGAATGCCCCGACTGACAGGAACGCCAAACTCACTAAATTTTTGCCAACGTTCGGGGTCGGTTGCGATCGAGATCGACACGAGCGTATCTGGGGGCAATAAACTCACCCCATTACTGGTGTCGAGCTTACTCCCCC
>NZ_JANPGM010000289.1:0-2260 GCF_031423935.1 Chamaesiphon sp. VAR_69_metabat_338 | reverse complement strand
CCGCGTGATTTCAGTCGCTTCATGAATTGCCCCTACTTTTATTTTGTCTTAAGTACTTGTTGAAGAACGTTGTAAATTGCGCGGATCGAGGGCATCTCGTAAACCGTCGCCGAGCAGATTGAAAGCTAATACCGTGAGAATGATTAATAGTGCTGGCGGCCAAATCAACCACGGTTGAAAGATTAGAATCGAAGTATTAGTTGCGATCGATAGTAAGTTTCCCCAGGAAGGATCGGGTGGTTGAATTCCCAATCCAATCAAGCTTAATACTGATTCTGAGACGATAAAACTCGGAATCGCCAGCGTCGCGGAAATAATCAAATAAGTAGCCGTCTGTGGCAACACATGACGCAGGATAATATAAAACGGTTTTGCGCCCATTGCGCGGGCGGCTTGGACAAATTCCCGCTCCTTAATCGATAAAACTTGACCGCGAATCACCCGAGCCAATCCCGCCCAACTGATAAATGAGGTGATAATAATAATCAACAAAAAGCGTTGGGAACTGCTGACTCGATCGGGTAAAACCGAAGCTAAAGCAACTAATAAATACAGACTCGGTAACGTCATCAACACCTCCGCTACCCGCATGATTGCCGCATCGATCCAGCCACCAAAATAGCCTGCAATCCCGCCCAAAATCATCCCAATGGGGAAAGAGATTAACACGCCAATTAACCCGATAAATAGGCTAATTCTACCGCCGTAGACAAGCCGAGTAAATTGATCGCGACCCTGTTCGTCAGTACCAAACAGATTGATTTTACCCGCGCCGTTCGTACCAAATAAATGCCAGTCACAGGGAATTCCTGGGAAAATAGTAATCTCTTGAGCGTCAGCTTTAGGCTTCACAATTGGAGCTTTACCTTTCTTACTCTTTTTACTCATTTCCGGAGCGAATTTCGGCAGCAAGGGGATGCTGAATTGAAATAATTTATAACTATCGCCGCGCACGAAGAAGCTAATCGGCGATGGTTTAGTCGTGTCAATTTTTAACGGTCGATCGCCTGTGTTAATATCGGTGCGACCCTGAGTCGTCGGATATACATGCGGCCAACTCAATCCCCCCTGCGGACTCGTCCAATGGATGGCAGTCGGCGGTAGCAGCGAGCCATCATCCTGAGAGACATAAGGATCGTAGGGTGCGACAAACTCTGCTGCAATAACGGCCAGATACATCACGATTAAGGCAATCGCGCCCAATCTAGCCAAGCCATTTTGTTTTAATTGTTGCCACCACATGGGAGGTTCGGGGATAGAGGACAAAGTACACTGCGACTGCACTCAGTCTAAAGTACTACCCTTAGATTAATATAGATTTCACTCGGCGATCGCGCGATATCTATAAGTACGGCCAAATCTTATGCTCAAACTCTATCAATACGCACTGTCCGGCAATTGTTACAAGATCCGGTTACTGTTGAATCAACTTGGGATCGCTTATGAATGTATCCCTGTCGATATTCATCAAGGCGAGAGCCGAACACCAGAATTTCTAGCGATGAACCCAGTTGGTAAAATACCCGTCTTGGAAGTTAGCCCCGGACAATATTTGCCAGAATCGAATGCCATTATCTATTATTTAGCTGACGGGACTGACTTTTTGCCTGTAGATCGCTGGGAACGTGCAAAAGTAATGCAGTGGTTATTTTTCGAGCAATTCAGCCACGAGCCGAATATTGCCACCGTCCGATATTGGATTTCGATCGCCAAAATTGCGGACAAACATAAAGAAGCGATCGCTCACAAACAAGCCTTGGGTTATGCTGCGCTCCAGGTAATGGACGAGCATTTAAGCAAATATGATTATTTTGTCGGCAACCGCTACTCGATCGCGGATATTTCTCTCTATGCTTATACTCATGTCGCTGATGCAGGCGACTTCGATCTGAGTAAATTTCCCGCCATTTTAGCTTGGCTCGATCGGATTGTCAGTCAACCCAATTACCTCACGCTCTCGGCATAACGATCGACTGGAATTACTAGTCACAGCAGAAACCCGACTTTTTAAAAAAGTCGGGTTTCTAGTCTAGTCTATTTATAAATCTAAAGCGGCAAGATGCTGCTTGCTATAGAGTTAAAGATTGAGTATTAGTTTCAAGTAATAACGCTAAATCCTTGAGGAAATTAGCCGCATCAGCACCGTAGATAATCCGGTGATCGGCGGTCATATTCACTTGCATCTGACGGCGGATAGCAAATGTGCCTTCCTCACTAGCAACTACAACTGGCTTAGATGCGCCGACAGCCAGAATTGCGC
>NZ_JANPGM010000288.1:0-3133 GCF_031423935.1 Chamaesiphon sp. VAR_69_metabat_338 | reverse complement strand
GTTGATTGTCAAGTTCGATAATGATAAGCTCCGCGCGCATCTGCGAGAAGATGAATTAGAGGTCATTTAAGGATCTAGCGTCTTTGGGCTGTTACTTCGCCAGCCGATAAAACCAATTTTCGATCGCACTTCCCCATGCCGCTTGCGAGAACACTGTTTCGGCAGCATGGCGACAGTCGGATCGATCGATCTCATCCAATCGATCGATCGCGGTTACTAAACCCGCTATACTGTCTGGTTCGACCAGAAATCCCGTTTTACCATCGGTGATGATTTCAGCAGGCCCGCCGCGCCGATAAGCGATGACTGGGACGCCGCAGGCGAGTGCTTCAATGGCTACATTCCCAAAAGCTTCGATCCAGCGTGGTGTCATCAACATGCCTTTGCAAGTGCGCAGAGCTTGTTGTAGCTCGTGAGTGGGGAGAAAGCCGAGATACTCGATCGGTGCGTGGGGGTAATCGTGTTGGATTTTTGCCCAGTAGTCAGGATCTTGAATTTTGCCCATAATTTTGAGCTTCATGCCCGTCCGCTCGGCGGCGGCAACAGCATCTTCGAGAGCCTTTTCTGGTGAGATTCGCCCCAGCCAAGCTAAAGTATTGTCAGGACGATCGCAGTACTCATAGACAGCCGGATCGACACCGCTACCGCCGACAACACAACATCGCTCCGCAAAGCTGAATGTCTCAGCTTGGGTGCGGGTACAAACGCCGATCGTCCCAGGATAATCGATCGCGACGCGTTCGATCGCCGTATCGATCGCGGCTATTTGCGAACCCATACTCACGAAATGCGCGATCGGGATGTCAAAAAATGGCGTCAGATAAAATGGCAGCCAATCGAAGGCAGTATTAAAAATAAGGTCATAATCGTGCTGGATTGCTCTGGCTTTTGCCCACATATTGGCGAGTACCGGATCTCCAGGCATGATAATTGCTGCCGCCTGTGCTTGAGTTTGGGCGGTGAGTTGGAGTTCGCCAGGGATTTGAATAATCGATAGATCGCCTAGTTGAGAACCTGTAGGAGCGATAATCTCGATCGTCTGTCCGCGCGATCGCAATTCGCGGGCGAGATTGGCGATCGTCAATTCGACACCACCCCCCAAACCCGAACCGAGAGCACCGACAGGCGTAGAGAGGATGAGAATTCTGAGTTTGGAATCTGGAATCTGCAAAACAATGGGAGTCTTTGGGTGGATGCTCTCGATTTTACAACAATTTATCGATCGGCTAATTTATATAGCAATCGCCAAGATCGTTAGGACGTTTTCTAATTAGTCCGCGTAGCGACGCGCGCTCGTCGGGAGTCCCGATGGATTAGCGCGTCAAGACAGGCGGACTTTGCATCACCAGCGGCTGCTTGGTGCAACACATGCGGAGGAAACCTCCGCGTGATTGCATCCGCGATTTCAATCGCTGTGTCCTAATAGCCTTGGCGACTGCTATATGTGGGTAAGTTTGGCGATCGCGATCGTCTCCAGTTAATTTTTAAGATAGCACTCGCAAACCATAGAAGATCCCCCCTCGCCCCCCTTCAAAAGGGCTACCGTGTATACACAAGTCTGTCGGACTTCGTTTTGAGATCTGAATCCCCCCCAACCCCCCTTAAAAAGGGGGGAACAAGATCCGGAAGTCCCCCTTTTTAAGGGGGATTTAGGGGGATCTCTAGTGTCTATGGGTAGCAAAAACAACTTTTTAAACATCCTCTTAGATCTAACTACCAACCCGACGTCTAAAGCTACGCTTGGTATCGGCATCGAGCAAACTCCAGATCCCAAGTGTCCCAGAAAAGAAGAAGACAATACTCGCGACATATAACATCGAAACCAATAATGCCAGCCACCACGCCCAAATTCTCGATTGGCGGAGCTGAAAAATTAAAAATTCTAATAATACCCCGATGCCAAATATCCCTAATCCTACAAATAAGCTGCTAAAAATAGACTGCCAATCGTCAGCAACTAGTTGTCCTTGGATTGCCGCAGTCAATATTTCGTAAGGATTGCGCAGCAATAAAACCAGGAAAATATACGCATAGATCGTCAAACCCACATTCCAGCATAAGCGTTTGAGCTTATTCCAGTAGCCGATCGTCCCAATAATGCCGATCGCGGCGATCGCATCAAACCAAAAATGTCCGTTAGGATGCGGCGCGACGAGACTACCACTATTAAACACAAACATTAAGATCAGCAGACTAATCGGTACGGAGCGTAAACTCCAAATTGCGACCATTAGTGATGCTGGAATTGCTGTATTAGTGAGGAGCATTAAGCTAAATAATTAATTTAATAATAAATTCGATCGTCAAGAGATCGATCGACAGATCGAATAACTAGCAGCGCATATTTATCGTGTTATCAAAACGCTACTCATCAATTGCAACTCAGGAGGCGATCGATCGAAATTGAGACTAAAATATCGATCGCACTCTCGATCGGTTTAATTTTAAGAAAATCTCGATTTCCGATGCCCATCTATCATAGCAAACGCTACTCAGATGCAATCCGCCAATGTACTGACAGCCAGCTAACTAGAGACACAGGAGGTATGAGCGCACTCGAAAGATCGACCCCAAAGTCAACCCAAAAATCGGTCTTTTTCTATGGGCGAATGCTGACTATCGATCGAAGTAGTCGCCCCAACTCAGATTAAACCCGACAACTTTTGCTAAAGTGAGAAGTACAGACTGCAAGGGGATAGGAACGCAACACAATGGCAGGCAAACTTTTATTAGTAGATGACGAACCAGGATTGCGCGAAGCAGTCCAAGCATATCTCGAAGATAGCGGCTATACGGTACAAGTAGCCAGCAGTGCCAAGGAAGCCTGGGAATTACTGCAACAACAGTTACCGGATTTAGTCATTTCGGATGTGATGATGCCCCAAGAAGATGGCTATCAATTCCTCAAGCGAATGCGGGATGACGACAGGTTTAAAGCTACCCCAGTAATTTTCTTAACGGCTAGAGGCATGAAAGCCGATCGCATTTCTGGCTATCACGCTGGCGTCGATGCTTATTTGTCTAAACCTTTCGATCCCGACGAACTGATCGCGATCGTTCAAAATCTCCTAGAGCGTCGGACTGTAGCGGTAGCCGCCTCCCAAAATCCCGAAATGGAAGGCATCGCCAAGCA
>NZ_JANPGM010000287.1:0-2008 GCF_031423935.1 Chamaesiphon sp. VAR_69_metabat_338 | reverse complement strand
AGGATTAAGGAGTAGATAACCAATTTCTAAAAGACAAGAGAGTAGCTACTCATGCAGTATCTAAGATGACTAGATGGAAAGCATGAGTCTTAGATCGAATGTCGCTCGCCAGCCCCGGCGTTAGAGAAGGTATATACGTGGGCACAATAATTGCATCTGACTTTTATTGTTTTGGGGTATTGCGCTCATGATTCCAACCGATCGAGATCCGACTAATAACACCAATACTGCCACCCTGGAGGCTCCTGTCGCTACGAATATCGATACGAAGGGGATCAGAACGTGTCCAGACTGTGGCAGTGCCAAAATCGGTCGCGCTCGTCGTCGAAGGATCGATCGCATCATCTCCTTGGTAAATATTTATCCGTATAGTTGTCGCATCCATACCTGTAAAGCTCGCTTTTACAGTTTTGGGAATAGTGGCAAGTGAAGCAATTAACTGTTCGTCTTCGATCGATGCACTACAAATCGATCGCTCGAAACTGGTTACGCTAAATCCGCTCTAAATTTGACCTGCGAGTGCTGTCGGCAATGCCACAACAGATCGATAGATCCGCTAACTAGCAATCTTATGCCACCACTGGTTGGAAACTCCGCGCTGGCGTGAATGCCGATAAGACCAGGGAACACGCTTGCCACTCACCTATAACCGTAACATTCAGGCGACGGCAACTGCCGTGGTAATGACCTTCGGGTTGGAAAAAATGACATTGACGGCAACTAAGATGATGCGAAGTGTGAGTATTTATAAGTTTTCTCCAATCCGATCGGTTGATAGTTAAAATACAATCTGGGTCGATCCGATCGTCATCAGTTCGATACTTTTGGATCGACTTTAATCTTGTCTACATAGATTAAATCAAATCAATATGAGGAAGTCGTGAGGATTGAAGATCGGACACCACGATCTGGAATTTAATGTCGAATTGACTATCGTTCGGTCGCGTCAAGCGAGTAGCTAGACACCTCGATCGGTAGTAGTCTATGCTGGAGCGTGGGCACAACCGCGACGACCCGATCGACAACTTTATGCGCAAACTCCTGTTTCTGCTCCCTGGAACTACCCAAAAATTTCACTGTGGGGGTTTATTTGCCGAACTAAAAACGATCGAGCTAGTCAAACAGATTTGTCCTGTCGAAATTGTCACCTATCGCCAACGCGAGCCAGACAAGGCATTTTTAGATGACATCTTGGCGAGCAAGCCTCAAGATGCGATCTTCGTCGTTAGTTGGGGTTTTGATGTCCCCAAACTAGTCGCGCGGTTGCGGGGCTACCCGACAATTTATCACGCTCATAGTGCGGAGTATGGTTTTCGGCTCCCACCCCAGATTCCAATCGTTACTGTCAGCCGCAATACACTAGGTTACTGGGGACAGAAGTCACCCCACGCGCTGCTATACTATCTACCCAATCAGATTTCTGACGAATTTGTCGATCGACAAATAGCAAGAAATATCGATGTTTTGGTTCACTCCCGTAAGTCTTCTGAATATCTATTAAAACAATTAGTTCCTGCACTGCAACGTGATTGCAAAGTCGAAATTATTGAAGGGTTTGTCGATAGTTTGGCAGATTTATTCAATCGATCGCGCGTGTACCTATATGACTCTGCCGAGTATTGGGCAACTCAAGGTGTTACAGAAGGATTTGGATTGCAACCATTAGAAGCGATCGCCTGTGGTTGCCAGGTATTTTCGAGCGTCAATCATGGGTTATCCGATTATTTAGATCCGGGATTTAATTGCCACAAAATTGCTGTTTTTAGTACCGCCTACGATGTCGATCGTATTTTAGCAACAATTAAATCTGACGCACTAGTTATCGATCGAGAATCGCTGCTGGCTGAATATCGAACTGCAAATATTATGTCGCGTCTGCGGGTGATTTTGACTGAGATCGATCGGTTCTTCGATCGTATCAATTTAGACGATTCCGATATGTTAGATTTTAGCGATCGACGAATTTTGCAGTTGAGACTAGCTAAAACTCTCAAGAGTATTCAAAAGA
>NZ_JANPGM010000286.1:0-7586 GCF_031423935.1 Chamaesiphon sp. VAR_69_metabat_338 | reverse complement strand
CAACGCTTGTATCCCATCTACCGACTCGCTGGAGTACGACTCCACCCAAACCGATAAATAATAGTAAATACAACCAATCATCGCCCCACTGTCCGGGCGAAACCCAAGCATCTGGAGTTAAGATTAGGGCACTAATAATTCCAAAATTAGCAGGGTTAAACCAATGTTTTCGATCGATCGAGAATACAAATTTACTGGCGATCGCTAATGTCCCCGCCAATACCATCGTACTCACGCGATCGGCACGTAATAATAAGGCTAAACCTAGACTAGTAATTAAGGCACTTTTGAGCGTACTTAAAACATCATCATCAGGTTTTAAAAATTTAGTTAAAACTAGCTGAGTGAGGCTGCAACTGACAATTAAACTTAGAATTAGTTCCGGTCTAATCGACCAATCCCTAGTCATCAGCCCTAAACTTAGAAAGGTACCTAAAAACACGATCTGATAATTGCGCGGATCGCTAAACATATTTTCGCTAGAGGCGAGGCTGCCATTCAAGATACAAGCTCTTGCGATCGAGTTCCCGATCGATGATAAATAACTTTAGAATTAACATCTCGATCGACTGAGATTTCCCAAGCTTCGATAATATATGATGGATCTCAATATTGGTTCATTCCAAATTCGACTGTCACGATCGATCGAGATTAACTAGCTATGGCTGACGCGCGACCAGTATCCACTCACTTATCTACCGAATTTCACCAGACTCATGCACCAAAATTAAAACGCATTCGCCAGTTAAGTCAATTACTAGACGGGGCAATTGTCATTCCAGGCACTAAGCAACGCATCGGTTTAGACCCGATTTTAGGTTTGATTCCTGGTGGTGGTGACACCGTAAGTGCTTTGCTATCCGGCTATATTATTATTGAAGCCGCACGGATGGGCTTACCCCGCAAAGCATTGATGCAAATGGTCGGTAATATCGTCCTCGATACCTTCGCTGGCACTGTACCCGTGCTGGGCGACGTCTTCGATGTCTTTTCTAAGGCGAATCTCCGCAACATGCAGATCGTAGAAAGTCACGTTCAAGCACCCCCGCCCAATAGTGCTAAGACCGATAAATTATTTATTGCGTTGCTAATTGTTGGCTTAATTATGTTTGCGTTGGCAGTAGGAGGAATCGCTGTATTAGTCTGGAGTTCGATCGCTAATTCGTTTAGGTAATTAGGTAATTAGGCTTTAGACTTTAGGCTTTGGGCTTTAGGCTTTTGGAAAATGGATAGATATTAAAAGCAAATCTAGTCCCCCGTCCCCTCTTCCCCCCGTCCCAATACCCTGACTAACGACAATCGATCGCCCTAGCAATGGTTGCGGTAAAATTGAAGTGCAAGTTCTCTGTAAGGCAGTCTAAGCGATCGATATGGTAGAAGAATCCGCAGAAAATGTAGTCCCCCCGACCAAAGGTGGCGGGAAAAAACCTAAATCAGCCGCTGCTGCGGCAGCCGAACCCGTTGCTACGAGCGAAGCAGGGAATTCACCTGCAACTGAGAGTAAGGTGCCACCCAAAAAGGAAAAGCCGCCTGCCGTTGAAGCTAAACCCTTTACGGAATTCATTCAGCAGGACTACCTCCCCGCCCTTACCCAAGCTTTAGCCGATAAAGGGGTCAGCGATCTGCAACTCAATTTAGAGCGGGCAAAAATCGCCATCAAGGGCTTTGAAACTGCCCCCGAGTGCAGCCAAGTCATCGGACGCTGGAACGGCGGCAACCGGCAATTTAATGTCTACTTTTTCGATGATAATATTCAAGGTCAACGGGCGATCTCCTGCGTCGATCTCGGACATCGGGCGAGTACGCTTGAAGCCTTTGTCATCGACGAACGCAAAGTCACCCTCGATCTCCTCGTTGCTGGTGTGGTGCTGCGGCTTAATAGTCAAAAGTGGTTGACCAGAAATTAGCGATCTCTTTCTAGCAAAAGTCTTCCAGACGGAATAGGCAGAAACTTGTCTGACGATCGATCGACGATTGAAATGGTTGCTTGTGATTAACAAGTCCGCCTACGCGGACTTGTTAATCAGTCCGCGTAGCGATGCGCGCTCCTCGGGTTCCCCGACGGTTTAGCGCATCAAGACAGGCGGACTTTGTATTATTAGCCCCGATTTTAATCGGCGGCGGTACTAGCACAGAGATCGCCATTACACCATCGCGAGTTCGCCCGTTACTTCCAGCCGCGTGAAAGTACCGATCGATACAAATTGGTCGGTCAGAATCTCGCAGACGGCGGGGGTAATCCACCCCATTTGGTGCAAAAGATGAATCGCAGCGGCATATTTAGCCCGTTTCGAGCCGTCATTAGCCTTAATCGTCAAACCCATCCCTTCGCCCACTCGCCCGATACACTGTACGCCTTCAGCTCCAGCTTTGCTTACCAGCTCGCCTTGAGTGAGCTGCATTAATTGAGTGTCAAATCTCCCCGTCCCAGCAATCAGTTCGGGATGATGAGTCATGGCACGGACGATCCGTTCTAAATCCAAACTATCTCCAGAAGCCAGATAAGCGTAGAGAGTCGCCATTTGTGAAATCGGCATCAAATATACCGGCGCACCGCAGTCATCGTGGACGCCAATAAACTCATCTGGTGGCATTTTGAGAATTTCGGCAAACTTGCTCAAAATCAGTCTTTGCAGCGGATGAGTGCGCTCTAGATAGTTAGCTAGCGGCCAATTGTGAGCGCGACAAACAGCCAACATGCCAGCGTGTTTGCCAGAACAGTTATGCTCTAACGGGCTGGTTTTGTCGGCGGGGGTCGGACATTTGAGCGCGTTAGTATCGATATCAGCTCGCCAGAGAATATTAAAAACTTGACGCGTGTGAATGATTTCCGCAGCATGAGAGCTGCACATAATCGCCAAATCTCGATCGCTTAATTGATAACGTTCCAAAATCCCGTTACTCGTAACCGCGATCGCTTGAAAAGGCTTGAGAGCCGATCGAATAAAAGTCGGATGTTCGGCGTCGCCAGCCACAGATAACACGCGCCCTCGGCTATCACAAACGACAGCTTGAACTTGATGAACGGATTCGATAATTCCTTCTCGTAATAAGCTGACGGTTAGTGCCGGTGATTTCGTACGTTGGGCCATTTTATAGAGTTGGGAGTTGGGAGTTGGGAGCTACGTAAAATTTGAGGGGAAAGTTAAAAGGCAACGCTGACATAAATATCGATATCGATTCCCGAATAGGATTTAGCCATTATTAACTTAATTACCAATTAAGAAATACTAACCAGTAGCTAACTATAAAGATCGTTGCGCCAATTAAGGCAAAAAAAGTATTTTTGATCCGCTGGAGAATCGGTTGAATTTCATAACTGACTAACAGGCGATCGCGAGTGAGGATTTCTGGTGTTTTGATCCAAGTTTGACCATCATACCAGCCCGACTCCTCATAAAAAATCGATTCTCCATACAAGCGATTTTTGACATAAATCCAACCGAGGTAAAGTCTAATCGCCGCTAAAGCAATAAATATTAGGCTTCCCCCGATCGCCAAAATTCCAAATTGCAGTGGATACTTGGCGACAGGGAAACTAGCAGCAGCTAGCGGAGCCGTAATAATTAGACTCCAAGCTCCCACCCACAGTAGTTTGGTAATATATTTGCTGGGTTCTAATTTCACCCAACCAAAAAACCAAGAACTTTGGAGTTCTTGATATTCATTGATTGGCTGTTGTTCTTTGGGAACCGGACAAAAAGAACTAGAATTACTCATCAGTTGACAATTGAAATTAGACGTTCTAACTACTTGGCAGTGCTTGCTCCCAATGCGCTCTAAACTTGGTCGGGATCGGGATCGTAAACATTAGGGTTAGACTCATGGCTTTTAGCCTCTATCTGTGGTAGCTCCACATTCGTCCCATGACCCCAAAAAGCTTCGAGATTATAGAATTCTCGCTGTTCGGGCATCATAATATGGACGATTAGATCGCCATAGTCAAGTAAGATCCAACCACCACGATCTTGACCTTCGGTGCGCAATGGCAGTCGGTTAAATTGTTCCTCAATTTTATCGGCGATCGAACCAGAAATCGCCCGGAGTTGCACCTTGGAAAAACCAGAGACGATGAGTAAATAATCAGCCAGTGTAGACACTTCAGCAATATTAATTAACACCATATCGCCTGCTTTGCGATCGTCAGCCGCATCAGCCGCCAAGAATGCTAATTGCTCGATCGTGTGGTCGAAATCTTGTTTTGTATTTGTCAAAGTTGCGGTTTCAGTCATTCAATTAGGTATTAGGTGTTAGGTGTTAGATGTTAGGTATTAGATATTAGTTGTTGGATATTAGGGATAAACCTAAAGCCTGTCTTGAAAAGGTGCTTCACTTGCGGCGTTTTTATTCGGGGGTTCCCCCCGAATAAGAAAACGACAAGACAGGGGAAACCCCAAGAACGCACTTTTCGCTAAAGCCTAATACCTAAAGCCTAAATCAGCTCATCGTCATCGCCCAATTGCGAGTCAGAATCGCGCGGGGATGGATGAGACAACGGCTAGATAGGAGATATTTGAGCGAATAGTCACAGGTATGCCAGACAGCTTGATGCAAATCTCGATAACTGAGTTCGCGTAGGGCTTGCAATTCTGGCGTATCGCCGCGTCCTGCTTCGAGCGAATCGGCTAAGAAGATGATACAACTCATCAGACTCATTCCTGGCCTACCGAGAGTATGATCGGCGATCGCATGGAGAATTTCCGGATTTGTAACTCCAAACTCGTCTCTGGCAACAATTGCGCTCACATCAGCATGTAATAGGTGTGGTGCGGCTATATCCACTTCATCGATCGATAGTCCTTCGGTGCGGGCGAGTTCTAGTAAGCGTTGGGGTTTAAAATATTTGGCCAAATCGTGCATCAACCCAGCTTGGGCAGCGGTGTCGGGATCGAGTTGGTAGTGCTTGGCAAGTTCGATCGCCATTTGTTCCACTCCCAGTATATGCTGGATTCGTTTGGGAGGGACGTTTTCATGCAACCAGGCGAGAATCTTTGCGCGCACGTTCGATATTTGGCGAGAGTATTACTATCTCTATTCTAGCCGGATTATCTCAGTCGCGCGATCGATTTAATAATTTTAACGGCAAGCTAGATCGCCCAGACCATCGCCAACAAAAAGCTCCAGACCCATTGAGCCTGAAGCTTCTTGACTAGTTACGGAGAAGGTGGGATTCGAACCCACGGTAAGTTGCCCTACACAGCATTTCCAGTGCTGCGCCTTCGACCACTCGGCCACTTCTCCAACACTATGTGCGGATTTTGACGCTTGACTAGCATACCCTAGACTTTTAGTAACTGTCAACTGATAATGAAGAGTGAATGGGATCGATCGAACCGAACATTAATCTGCTTGCCAATTTTGGCGATTACCTACGGTAGGCTGCGCCAACGCGCCCAACCGCCACATCAGCTATGAGCTAGGCATCATGACTCGCAATTATCACGTCAAAATCTATAATCGCCAAACTCAGAGTTACCACGAAGTCACTGTGCCTAGCGATCGCTACATCCTCCACAGTGCCGAAGCGTGCGGCGTCGAGCTGCCATTCTCCTGCCGGAATGGGGCATGTACGGCTTGTGCAGTTCGCGTCAAATCGGGCGATTTGATTCAACCAGAGGCGATGGGATTGTCACCGCAGTTGCAGAGTCAAGGTTACGCGCTACTATGTGTCAGCTATGCGCGATCGGATCTGGAAGTCGAAACTCAAGATGAGGATGAAGTCTACGAGCTGCAGTTCGGACGATACTTTGGTAAAGGCAAAACTACGTATGGATTGCCGCTCGATGAAGGTTAGACTCGATCGCAGCAGTATGGCGCAGGGAGTGTGTGTAACATGATAAATTATCGCTGGCGTCGGCTCTTGGTAAGGACATCGGGATTATTTTTACTCACTAGTTGCCAAGCGTCGCCTCCCAAATATCAAACTATCCAGATTAGTCGCGTCATCAGCGGACAATCGGTAGAATGGATCGATAAATCTCAACAGCCACCAGTCTTGCGTCAGGGCAGATTGATGGGTATCGATGCGCCAGATCTCGCACAAGATCCCTGGGGTAAGCAAGCCAAACAACGATTGGAAGAATTAATTGGTTTGCCCAAGCTAAGCACTGTCAGCATTGAATTTGAGGGGGAACCCGATAAATACGGACGCCAGTTTGTCTATTTGTGGAAAGACGATAGCTTGCTCAACGAACAATTACTCAAAGATGGTTATGCCTTGGCAAGTATGCGCAATGATAGTGCTAGTAGCACTAGCATTGCCGGTAGCAATAAATACCGCGAACGCTTGCTGCGCGGTAGTCAATACGCCCGACTGATGGGCGAAGGCATCTGGAATCCCCAACAACCGATGCGGATGAGTCCGTCTGAGTTTCGGAAGGAGGAACGGTGAATTAATCGATCGTTGATAATTGATAGTTGAGTTTTGGGTTTGAGATCCTTGAGTGGCGATCCCGATCTAAAATAGAGATACACAGCACCGATCCTCACTTGTATCCATCAGCGACCGTCTATAACTCTCACTGATAGTGGGCTGAGAATCGAGATGGTGGGCAGCAGCTCCCGCACGCCTTTGTTCCCCGACGGTATAGGGAGACAGCGACGCGCGCTCTGGAGGTTTCCTCACTGGGCGGGTGACCCGACCAGACAGGTATAGCGCGTCAAGACAAGACACTGCCCACCCTAACAGCTATCAATTTTCAACTATCAATTATCAATTAAATTGAATGCTCCTAAAATCCACCACTCGTCATATCCACATCTTCACTGCGGAAATTAAAAATAACGAAATAATTCCTAGCGAACAAGCGTTGACTCTAGATGTCGATCCTGACAACGAACTCGTCTGGAGTGAAGATGCACTGCGTAAGGTTTATGGGCAATTTGATGACTTAGTAGAATCTTGCAGTGGTGCCGATTTAACCGAGTATAATTTGCGGCGGATCGGCTCGGATTTGGAACATTTTGTGAGATCGCTGCTCCAAGCGGGCGAGATCGGTTATAATCTCGACAGTAGAGTGTTGAATTACAGCATGGGTTTACCCCAAGTAGTCAGTAAAACAACCGATTAATCAGTTGCTTAATGTACTATTGCTTTTTGAACACCTCTATATCTCGTTTACTCAACTTTATATCTCCTATTCCCTCTTCTACAATCGTGTAAGTAAGTAGTCGGGGGTAGTTTTTTTAGGTATTGACGATCGCGATCGTTGAGATGGGCTGAAGATGCCGGAAAATTTTGCGATATTTAATTCACCGGATCTAGGTGAGATTGGCGAATGGATGTACGATCGATTTTGCCAATGGTTACAGGCGGGATGTCTCGTCGGCAATGAAGGTGCCGGCGTTATCGATCGAGCCGAGCGATTAGTCGGTGAATTTATCCAGACGCGACCCCATTTTATCTCGATCGCGACTACAGATCCGCACGATTTTATTGCCAAATTGATGGCAGGAACGCGATTGGGAATTCCCATGTTTTTGGGCAATCCGCGCTGGGGGACGCTGGAATGGGCGGAAGTTACGAGGTTGACGGCGCAGGTGCAGCCACAGCATCAGCACCTGATACTGATTCCGACTGGCGGCTC
>NZ_JANPGM010000285.1:0-1906 GCF_031423935.1 Chamaesiphon sp. VAR_69_metabat_338 | reverse complement strand
GTTAAAAGACGTAGTTCCTATTGGAATGTTTGTGTTTGTTTTGGGTGGTTGGGCGTGGGGGTTGGGGGTAGAGATTGGTTGGGTTTAGGGGATAGGGGATAGGGAATAGAGAATAGAGGCTGGTGGATAGTGGATAGTGGATAGTGGATGAGACTCTCGGATCTGATATTCCAATCTATCGATCTCTAAATACCTGGTATTTCCCTAATCCCTAATCCCTATCCCCTATCCCCTAAGTCAGACTCCAACTTCACTAGGCTGATTCAAAGTAGCGATGATGTCGAGCAAGTCGCGATCGGATTGCGGTTTGGTGAGATAGTTTTTGGCACCGAGGGTCATGGCGAGATCGCGGTGTTTTTGGCCGCCGCGAGTGGTGAGCATGACGATCGGAATTTGGGAGAATTTGGGGTCTTTGCGACAGTAGCTCAAAAACTCGAAGCCGTTCATTTGGGGCATCTCGATATCGCAGACGACGAGGCGAATGCGGGGATGTTCTTGGAGTCGGAGGATACCTTCGCGACCGTGGCTGGCTTGGATCACCTGACAGCCCGCTTTGGTGAGCGATCGCGCCAAGCTTTGGCGTTGGACGAGGGAATCATCGACGACTAAGACTTGCATCTGTCGCCCTGGTTGGGCGGAGGTGCGATCGTTGAGCGCGTTGAGGGTGCTGGCAACTTCATCGGGTAATGATGAATCGATCGCCGGAGCTAAAGCCGGTTGGCTGGATGGGAGTAAGGTCGGTAATTTCGCCGGAATGGATTGGGTGGTAATAGTAGATTGATGTACGCGGGCGATTAATTCGACCGGATCGAGTGCCAATGTCAGACTGCCGTCACCTAAGACACTGTAACCCTGGATATAGTTGGTCAATCCAAAGGTTTGACCGAGGGATTTGACGACTAGTTCTTGCTCGACCAAGATGCGATCGACTTCTAGGCAGATCTGGCGATCGTCGATTTCGAGTAATAGCATGGCGGTGCTGCTATTTTTGGCTTTGGCGGGGAAGAGACTAGCCGCCGCACGATGCTCGCCAGCGACGACTTCACACCGATAGTCGAGCAGACTATGGAGCGGATAAATCGGAATCAATTTCTGAGTAGCATCATCGCCCCAGCGCAAGAAATTAGCTTTGCCTTGACTGGATTCCAAGGATTGGGACACGATGCGATCGGCGGAGGGTAGTAAAACTTGACTGATTGCTTCCGATCGCAATGCGTGAACGCCGCCTTGGGACTCACAAATCATCAACCGTGTCGTGGTCAGATTGAGTGGGAATTGCATCACAAAGGTCGTACCTTTGCCAGCCACCGAGCGGACGTCGATCGTCCCTTGTAAGGCTCCAATCCGATCGCGGACGACATCCAAGCCGATACCGCGACCGGAAAGATCGTTGACTTTCTCAGCGGTCGAGAATCCGGGCGCAAACATGATTTCGGCGAGTTCGGCCTCGGTCGGTGTGTGGCTGGCGTCGAGTAAGTGCATATCGATCGCGCGCTGGCGAATCTTCGGCCAGTTCAAGCCTTGACCGTCATCGCTGACTTCGATTCGGGTGCGGTTGCCTTGATGGTAAACCTTAATTGTCAACGTCCCACTGGCGGATTTACCTTGAGCGGCGCGTTGTTCTGGGGTTTCGATGCCGTGATCGTAAGCATTCCGTACCAAGTGGAGTAACGGATCGTAGAGTTTTTCGGCGATGATTTTATCGATCGAGACTTCGCTGCCAATCAGTTGCAGTTGGGCGGGTTTGCGATGGGAGGCGATCATCTGCTGGAGCAAGCGCGGGAAGCGATTGAGGACGCCCGCAATCTCAACCATTCTGGCGGCAAATAATTCGGATTGAGCTTCGGCAAGTAGTTGTTTGCGTTTGCCCATTGTCATCCGTGATTTTTGGGTCATTTCGACCAAA
>NZ_JANPGM010000284.1:0-9531 GCF_031423935.1 Chamaesiphon sp. VAR_69_metabat_338 | reverse complement strand
ACCAGTACCAGCGGTATACATCGCATTGGGATCGATTTGGGGAATTCTTGCCACCGCATAATCGATCGCTAATTTAGCATTTAATACCCCAGCATCAGAGGCTTTATAGGCTTTTAAGCTATCTAAAACCAGTGGATTTAGCGGGTTGCTGATGCGTCCTACTTCATCAATATAGCCATCGACATCATGGGCGATGACAGCATATCCAGCTTTAGCGTAGTTCATATAATTCCAATAAACCATATTTTCTTCATCGATAGTTTGTCCGTACAATGGTGCGGTTGCAGAGGGGGCGACGAATATGCAGGGGAGTTTTGGTTTAGCTGGATGAGTTGGTAAAAATACCACGAATCTAGAGGAATATGTACGTCTGGGAAACTTAACCTGATATACCATCACCTCAGGATCGTTTTTAATTGTGCCTAAACCCGGTAATTGATTGATATCAATATAGGTGAGCGGTTTTTGCTCCATGTTGCCGAAGATGTGTGAGATTCCCCAGACAACAGCGATCCCAATTCCTAAAGCTGAAAAGCCAGAAACGGTTCTGAGGAGGTACGAGTTGAATAACCCATAGGCTCTAAAATTCGGACGAAAATTAGACTCCGATTTATCTTTGAGTGCGTTGCTCGATATTTGCCGTGACGGAGGATTTGAGACTGGCATCTCAGCCACTTCTGTTTCTGGTTCTGGTGGCTCCACTTTTCCAAGAGCCATTTCTTTAATTAAAAATGCATTGGTTTCAGCAGTCTTACGCTTGTAAACTGCTAATTGGTGAATATCTGCTGCGGCAACCAGTTCGATTTTTTTGCCTAGCTCTACGGCTAAATCCTGAGCTTCCAAAAACTTTTTAGTTTGGAGTGTCAGCTTGAGAGTTTCCCCATCGAGTTCGAGGAAAAACTCCACCCCTTCCACATCGAGACTGGCTAATGTCTCTGCTACACAATTGTGGATTTCGGCTAAATCTTGCCGATCTTGGGGATCGTTGACGCTGGTAGATGCTGATGACATAGATTGAAGATTACTAACAGATGGGCTTGCCGCTCCTGTTTAGTTATCCCCAAATCGCTATGTAAATTACTAACTCGTCTCAGTTAGCTGGTTTTGGCTAGAATTGAAACCGATGTTTGCTGCCGTTGCTAAAGTACGTTTTAGCGATCGTGCTAAAATCCCTATATTAGGAAATCCGATCGCAAGCTGAAGATGATAGGTCGATGGCAATTTGGTTTAATCTGCTGGGAATTATCGCGATCGGGTGTGGTATCGCATTTAAAAATACTGGTCTGACTGTCGCTGGTTGTGCGATCTCCTTGGGATTATCGTTACCGATCGTCTATCGCAGCATCCGTCCGAACATCCCAAAATCCTTATCCTCAAACCAAAAACGGCAAATAGTGACGACAATTACGATGTTAATTGTTGTCATCAGTCTGCTTAGGATCGGCGGATTTTTTAGTTACATTGGCGGACTCTCCGCAGGGACAGATTGGAGTGCTGTGGGTGCATTGGGATTGTGGGGAGGTGCGCTCGGACAGACTGCGATTGCTACTATTGCTGCTTTTGTCTCATGGCGGCAGTATATCGTTTCTCGCGATTTGACGATCGAACAAAATCGCCTCAATCGTCAACAAAATATCATTACGCAACAACAAACGATCGATAATTATTTTCAAGGAATTTCTGCTCTAGTCTTAGATGATGATGGTTTTTTGGAAGATTGGCCGCAGGAGCGCGCCTTTGCGGTGGGGCGGACTGCGGCACTCTTAGGGAGTGTCAATGCCGAGGGCAAAGCTAGAGTTTTGCGCTTTCTCTCGCGATCGAACTTACTCACTCCCCTCCAGCGAGATTTGCGGTTGGGCAAGGTCGTGCTCAATGGTGATGGCGGCTATGATGAAGATCGGATCTATGGTACTCGGGTCATCAATTTGGGTGTGATGTTAGCACAGACCGATTTGGCACAAACCGATCTGCGCTGGATCGATCTCAGCGATGCAAATGCGATCGATACTAATTTGAGTGGCTGTAATTTATCGACAGCTAATTTAGCCAGAACGATTTTATATCGTGCTCGATTAAACGGTGCAAATCTTACCAATACTCGGTTATTTTATGGCGATATTCAGTCTGCTAGTCCGCGCGTTCCCGATCGTCCGCCAGATTATATTAGTGGTGAATTTACGGGTGCTGTAGTAGAAGATGTCGATTTTACAGGTACGATCGGGATGTCAGAATCACAGCGAGAATATTGCTGTGCCTGGTGCGGTGAGAATTCGCGACAAACGATTCCTGGGGGTTGTCGCAGCATTCCCAATCGCTTGCTAACATCTTCCGCTCGATCGTTTGATGAAGAGCTGTAAGTAGCTAGCGAGCTGGTGCGTTACGCTTGCGCGATAACACACCCTACAATATTCTCGAACATTAATTAGGAATGTTATGTCCACTATCAATTATCAACTATCAATTATCAACTATCAACTAATTAAATGTCTGTGATTCTCTACTGGGGCGATGATGACTTTGCGATCGCTAAAGCGGTCGATGCCATTCAAAAATCGGCGATCGATCCGGCGTGGAAAAGCTTTAACTATGAAAAGATTACCCCTGACAAAGAAGATGCTACAATCGCGGCTTTAGATGCGGCCATGACACCACCATTTGGATCTGGCAAACGTTTGGTGTGGCTATCAGAGCCGAGTTTAATGCAACAGTGTTCGGAGCAATTGCTAGCAGAACTAGAGCGAACTTTACCCCAAGTTCCCGATACGACGATTTTATTACTGACGAGTAAGAACAAACCAGATGGGAGATTAAAATCGACTAAAACGATTCAGAAATATGCCAAAGTCCAAGAATTTAGCCTGATTCCGCCGTGGAAAACGGAAGAAATTGCTCAACGAGTCCAAAGCGTAGCTAGAGAATTAGGACTAAAAGTTACTCCAGATGCAGTGCAACTGCTGAGTGAATCAGTTGGTAATAATACGCGTCAACTCTACCTAGAGCTGGAAAAATTACAACTTTTGGCTGGTGGCGGTGGGCAACAGATCGATCGCGCGATGGTCGCCAGTCTGGTAGTCGCGAATACTCAAAACAGTCTTCAACTAGCAGCAGCGATTCGCCAAGGCGATGTTGGAACAGCGTTACATTTAGTGAGTGAGTTGTTAAACCACAACGAACCCGCACTCAAAATTGTCGCCACTCTCGTCGGTCAATTTCGCACCTGGTTGTGGGTGAAAATGCTCTTAGAGGGGGGTGAAAAGGACGATCGAGTCATTGCCACCGCCGCCGGACTCGGCAACCCCAAACGCCTATTTTTCATCAAGCAAGAACTTCAAGCTACTACTGCCGATCGATTGGCCGCCAGTTTGCCCAAGTTACTAGATTTGGAATTTAATCTCAAACGCGGCAGCGAACCTAACTCGACACTGCAAATGCACGCGATCGAGTTGTGTCAAATCTTTAAGATAGGGGATAGGGGATAGGGGATAGGGGATAGGGAGTAGAGCATAGTAGAGTTGTTAGAGTGGGGGAGTTAGATTCATAAAAATTAAGTTACTCATGCTCATCATTACTAATCGTTAATTGTCTTTAAGCCCGATTCTCGATCGAAGTCATGTACCAATAGGAAGATCTTCTACTCAGCATTAACCGAACTTCCACCCCTACCCCCTATCCCCTATCCCCTATCCCCTCAATGAAGATTCGCCGTCGTCCGCCTAGCTCAGCTGTCAATGTTGGCCCCCTCGAATATCAGATTGTCGTGCCCGATGGGAAACCCGAACACATCCTCGAAGAAATCGTCTGGGACAAAGAACGGGAAGTAGCTTATCTACGGGATAAACTGCCTCTGGATAAGTTAAAAAAGCAAGTAGCCATCGTCGCTCCACCAGTGGATTTCATGGGTGCCTTACGATCGGGTAAAACCCAGCCAGCAGTCATTGCTGAAGTCAAGAAAGCGTCACCTAGTCGGGGGGTGATCCGCGCCGATTTTGATGCGGTGGAGATTGCCAAAGCTTATCAACGCGGTGGTGCCAGTTGTTTGTCGGTATTGACCGATCGCAACTTTTTTCAGGGGAGTTTTGAAAATCTAGCGGCTGTGCGTCAAGCCGTGGATTTACCGCTCTTGTGCAAAGAATTTATCATCTATCCTTACCAAATTTATTACGCCCGCGCTCATGGTGCCGATGCCGTGCTCTTGATTGCCGCAATTTTGGAAAATATCGATCTTCAGTATTTTCTCAAGATCGTGCGGATGTTGGGGATGACAGCACTGATCGAGGTACATACAGCAGAAGAATTCGATCGAGTGTTAGGACTAGATGGGGTCGAGCTGATTGGCATCAACAATCGCAATCTCGCCGATTTTAGTGTCGATCTGAACACCACTTCGACGCTGCTGGCATCGCGGCAGCAACAATTACTCGATCGATCGATCCCGATCGTGAGTGAATCTGGGATCCATACTGCCAAAGATCTTAAAATAGTAGCAGCGGCTGGAGCTAATGCTGTGCTAATTGGGGAATCATTAGTAAAGCAAGACGATCCCGGACAAGGCATCGTCGATCTATTTGCAGCCTAGTTTGAGCTGTAATTTATTCACTTAACTAATTACCGACCCGATCTCGATCGGGTGCAGGCATATTCATGGATCGCATTAAACTACCGTCATTAGTCCATTACGAACTGATTTTACAAGTGCTAGAACGCCAAACAATGATGTCTGCCGATCGCGACCCGATCGTCAGAGAGCGCGTTCAGCAGCTAATTGTGACTCTGCGCAAAGCTTTGTCTCAGCACAAGCTGCTGGAAGTTACCTGCGAGCATCAACAGATGGAAATCGAACATGTTTGGTCGCTCAATGCTGTCATTGGCAAGCAGGAAGTGACTACCAGGGAATAGGTTGTGATGACAACTTAGTACCAAGATTGCGTCCGAGTCCGGCATTGCCGAACATTCGCTCTTCGGGAGTCGAATTACTAGCACTAAGCGCGATCGCAACTTCCCGATGGGTAGGTGAATAAGGCTACCAAATACCTCACAACCACACCCTATTACTGCTAAAATCGATCGTAAATACAGCAGTAACTTGAGTACAAATGCGTATCCTGGCTCTTGTCCCTGGTGGAATTGGCGACCAAATCCTGTTCTTCCCCACGATCGATAATCTCAAAGGACGTTACCCAGACGCAGAAATTGATGTCGTCGTCGAACCTCGATCGACTTCTGCATATCGTGTTTCCAAGTCTGTCCGCAAAGTTATTCCCTTTGATTTCAAAGATGTTAATGGCCCCGCTGACTGGGGCAATCTTTTGGGCATCATCCGCGATAGCGAGTACGATGTTGCCATGTCCTTGGGGCGACGATTTGGTGTGGGCTTACTCCTCTGGTTGACAGGAATTCCTGTGCGCATTGGTTTTGATGTGGGTGCGAGTAAATTATTTCTCTCCAATCCTGTCTCGCTCAATCTCAACCAATATGCGGCGCAGATGTTTCACGATCTGGTGAGAGGCTTGGGCATAACCGACCCTTGTCCGGCAGTGAGCATCAATGTCCCCAAATCCGATCTCGACTGGGCAGAAGCCGAGCAGGAACGACTGGGGATCAAAGATAGTGGTTACGTGCTGATTCATGGCGGCGAGACGAGACCAGATCCGACCCTCGGTGTCGATCGTATTTATCCAGCCAAGCAGTGGCAACAGATTGTCAAAGACTTGCAAACTCGACAACCAAATATCCCCGTCGCCGTCATCAAAGGCCCTGAAGATGATGAGTTTATCGAAGCACTACTCACACTTTGCCCTACGCTGAAAGTAATTAGCCCCCCAGATATTGGCAAACTCGCAGCCACGATCGCTGGTGCCAATCTCATGCTCTGTACCAATAGCGGCCCGATGCATCTAGCTGTAGCTGTCGGTACCTATACGATCGCCCTATTCGGCCCATCCGATCCGGCGAAACTATTACCTGGCAACGATCGATCGATCGCCATCAAATCCCGCACAGGCAAAATCGCTGATATTCCACCATCGGATATTTTAGAGAAAATCTGGAAAGGATAGTTTGAGTCGATAGTGGACTTTTAAATAATATTATGAATAGCTGAAATCTAGCTGGTGGACACTGTCTCGATCTTCGATAGATATAAATAAGCCTGTGGAGATAGATGAATCATCGATCGCCGGACTAATTTAGATGCAGAATTATTATAAGTAGCTCATCTCATTCTCAGGAGTTTCGATCGTGTACGCAGTTGTTTCGGCAGATCGCATTTCAATTCCACCTGGCTCGGTACTGCGGATTCCTGGTTCGTGGCAAGATTTTTGCCAACTACGCGATAATCGAGGTAATGGCTCAATTCCCCGCCTGCGATATCGTCATGGAGAAATTTTATTGATGAGTCCATTACCCAGACACGGACGGGAAGCTAATATCATCGCAGATATCGTTAAGGCTTTGCTAAATGATGAAAATCGTAATTATGAGGCATTTACACCAATTACGATGGAGCTACCGGAAGTGGGCGGTATTGAGCCAGATTATTGTTTTTATATCGATAATTGGCAGGCAGTTGTAGGCAAAGATCGGATCGACTGGAAAGTAGATTTACCACCAGACTTAGCTATTGAAATTGATGTAACTAGTTTCACGTCAGAGTTAGATTTTTTACCTTTCAATGTACCAGAGGTATGGATATTTAAGAATTATCAATTAACGATCTATCAGTTAGCTGCTGACAAATACGAAGTTAGCGAAACTAGTCGTTATTTCCCAGATGTTTTACTTCAACAAACGATCGATGCTTGTTTCGTAGTTGCTAAAGAAAAAGGTACTGGAGCAGCAATTAACGAACTACGTCGATTTCTGAGTAATTGAGGAAAGGATATATTGGACAGTAACAACCATATCCTTTCCAAAAAATTACGATCGACTAATTCAAGGACAATCATTCGACAATAAACATTGCCGTTGACACAGAATCAATCCAAACCACGACTGCGGATCTGTCCAAACTTTCAGAGGCTGGAGCGCGTGGGATTCGAGCGTATCTGTTAGAGCTGGTAGATTAAACTTTCGAGAAATTTCGGTGTGAATGGTTTCGCCCGGTTGGAGCGAAATTTCTAGATCGAGATCCTTAAGCTTGGCTGTCTGAGCCGTCAAACTTCTCAGGTGCATTTCAATCTGGCTGGCAGCGGTATTAAAGAAGGCAAAATGCTCGAAATTATCGAGATTGAAATCGCCAGCAAAGCTGTAATTGAGATGGCGCAAAATATTGAGATTAAAAGCAGCCGTGACGCCTTGGGCATCGTTATAAGCCGCTTCCAGAATCTCGATTGGTTTTTGGAGATCTACCCCTAAGAGGAAAAATTCACCAGGTTGGAGAGCCTGCTGAACTTGATTCAGAAATAGATCGCACGATCGATCGTCCAAGTTGCCCATCGTGCTCCCCAAGAACATCAACATCCGGTTTTGAATGATGCGGGGTGGGAGATTAGCCAATGCGCGTTCGTAGGTACCTGCAACGCCGCAGACATTGAGTTTCGGGTAATCATTTAATAATTGCAGTGCCGTGGTGCGGAGAATGCCAGCACTGACATCGATCGGGTAATAATGGAGCGGGTCTTCGAGTTGAGAGTAAGCTGTCAGTAAGGTATGAGTTTTGCGAGAACTACCGCTACCAAGTTCGACGAGTTCGCAAGCTCCCGTGAGTGCAACAATTTCCGAAACGTAAGTGTCGAGAATCGCTTGTTCGGTGCGGGTAGGATAATATTCCGGCAGATCGGTAATTTGCTCGAATAATTCCGAACCCAGATCGTCATAAAAGTAGCGCGAGGGTAGTGTTTTCGGGTTGCTCCTTAAGCCATCGATAATATCGCTACCTCGATCGATCTCCGGCAAATCGGCATCGAGATTAATCCATTGCAGCCGTTCGTATTCTTTAATTTGAGTTTTCACGGAGGTTGTACCTTCTGATAGCGGGTTGTGGTCGAAAGCGATCGTGTACTAAGCTACAAAACGATCTATTGCGATCGTAGCGAAATGTTTCTATCTGTAACCATTTTTCGCGATAAAAACCTCCGATCGACATAAAAATAGGTAGGGATTGCCCTCCTTGTCGATCGATTTAGCGATGCTGTCGGCTTGGAGAGAAGACGAAAACGATCGCTCGGCTCTGTTGAGACACTAAGTTTGGTAGCAAGCTCGTCAATCTCCCAATCTGGCTAACCAGCACCTTAAAATAGTAAATAACAATCCGATCGATTCATCCTCGTATCCCAAATCAATCTATGACTATTGCCAAATCTAACGATATTATTGCGTATCCAGCACCAGAAATTGTGGCTTATATGGAGCAGCAAGCAGATCTGTTTGAAACAGCCAAACCCCAGCTAATTGAGCAATTTTTGGGTCGATATGTTTGGTTTGAAAATGGACAAGTACTAGACTCCGATGTCGATCGTGAAATCTTATTGTTAAGACTCTATGGAGACGGTGAACCACGCCCTTTATTTATCCGTAAAGTAATGACAATAGAACCCAAGCTACTAGTACGTTCGGCTCCCCAGTTGAAATAGAACATCATGGGAACTTATCGTTATACATCTGTAGGCGGGGATATTCCAGCAATTCCAGTAATGCCACTAGAACTAATTCAACCAGGTAAATTTGAGCATCCTTCCGTCGTCGGTCAAGCTATTTTAGATACAGGTTCGGATTGTACGCTCGTGCCCATTCCGTGGCTAATCCAAGTTAACGCTCAGGTATCAGATCGAGCCTTACGGATTCCAGTCTGTGGACAATTAAGTTTAGCAATTCCGCATGAGGTGGGGATTAGATTCGTTGGCGAAGCCTACCGGAGGTAATCGCTACCGCCATTTTGTATTTCGAGTTTACGGCTGTTCGGTGGAGGATATTGGAGAAATGGCTTTAGTAGGTCGAGATATTTTAAATTTATACAGGGTTGAATTTGATGCTCCTAATGGGGTATTTGCTATTTACTAGATTCGACAGGAATTATTAGCCCGATCCGTCGTGCTAAATATCCGCTACGTCTCATTATTGATGCGAATTGCGGCGACAATTTCTTCGGTATAAGCATCCGCATAGCTCCACGCATTAACCAGATCGGCGGCGGTGATGTGAGGATAATCTTATAGTAGTTGGGCTTCACTCATTCCCAGTTGCTGTGCTTCAACTAATAACCAAACGGCAATTCGCGTTCCGGCAATGCAAGCTGAACCACTACAGACACCTGGAGTCTGAGTAATACCCTTCCCACTCATGTTCAGGGTTTTGGTAAGGCTTTGAACCATCTCTGCATTGTCTGAAAGCGATCTGGTTAGAAGATAATTCTCAATTTCTTGACGAGTCATGGTGATAATTGTCCGAGTGCGCGATATCGGACGATCGTCAGTTATTTTCATTGTAACAATTCGATCGACAGATTTAATTCGTAGGTTGGGTAGCGGATGCGCACTCGTCGGCTTTGCCGACGGTTTAGCGCACCAAGCAGAGCAAAGTGAAACCCAACGCGCT
>NZ_JANPGM010000283.1:0-4508 GCF_031423935.1 Chamaesiphon sp. VAR_69_metabat_338 | reverse complement strand
CGATTTGCCCATTCGCCCCGACGAGGCAGTGCTGGGGGCGGAAATCAAAGTGCCAACTCCCGATGGTAGCGTGACGATGAAAGTCCCTAAAGGAGTGAAATCGGGGCAATCGCTGAAACTGCGTGGCAAAGGTTGGACATTACCAAAAGGGGGACGCGGTGACTTATTTGCCAAACTTCAAATCGTTACGCCGCAAGACCTTAATTCGATCGAGCAGGAATGCTACGAAAAAATCCAAGCAAATACCACTTTCAATCCCCGCGCTCACTTAAAGGAGATAACATTATGACTTTCAGCCTATCTACAACCGTAGTGTCAACAGAGGGGGATTGCCTGTACACCTTTGAATATGCCGCTAATGCTGCCCAAACTTCGATCGCAGTCATACATGTTTATATCAAGTTAGGCGCGATCGAACCCACAGGCTCGATGCTACATTCGCGCGAGATTGCCCGCATCGCTCAGATTCAGCGGTTGCGGGCAGATTTGGGGGTGAACTTAGTCGGAGCCGCGATCGTGCTGGATCTGGCTCAAGAAGTTGCTCAATTACGGGCACAGCTTGAGGTGTATCGTTGGCGTAGCCTATCGGAACGATAATCGCAGCCCCCGAATCCACGATGAAACATCCACACCAACAGCCAGCATTAGAGCGGGAGTGTAGCGAAGTACTGCAACAGTGGGAAGATCGATCGGCAATACCAATGCTGGTGCTGAGTTTTGCGTGGTTAGGATTGTTTATTATCGAGACGACGCTCGATCGCCGTTGCCCAAGTTTCCGTAATTGCCGCGATATCCAGATCGATTAATGCAGTTTCAGCAGTTATTTGGAATCGATCGCTAGCAGTACCGACAACACCTAAATATTGCCAAGCATCTTTCACTTGCGAGCTTAGATAAGCTTCAAATTCGGCTTGATGATTAGGATCGACTGATACTATAATCCTCGCGCCACCTTCACCAAATAAAACTAGATCCAAGCGATATTTGGATATTTCTATATTAATGGTTGCACCCTTATTTCCAGAAATACAACACTCAGCTAGCGCGACAGCTAAACCACCTTCGGAGGAGTCGTGAGCAGATTCGATCCAGCCTTTGCGAATCCCATGACGACAGGCGGCTTGAACTCTAAGTTCCATGTCAAAATTTACCGATGGAGGATATCCAGCGACGGTTTGATGAAGGGTTGCTAGATATTCTGATGCGCCTAAAGTCACTTGTTGGGGTGCCCCTGGGTGTTCCGGTTCGCCCAATGATGTGGGCATACCTAGTAAATAGATGAGATCGCCTGTATTCTGCCAACCCTGACCGCAGATTTTGGTAATATCCTCAACTATCCCCACCATCCCGACAACGGGAGTTGGATAAATAGGTACCGGATTGCCTGCGGCATCAAAGGTTTCGTTATAGAGCGAGACATTACCGCCAGTGACGGGGGTTTTAAACATAGTGCAAGCTTCGGATAAACCCGTGCAAGCATTGGCAAGTTGCCAATAACCGATCGGTTTTTCGGGGCTGCCAAAGTTGAGATTGTCGGTAACAGCAACTGGTTCGGCACCGACGCAGCTCAAATTGCGCGCGGCTTCGGCGACGACCATTTTGGCCCCTTCGTAGGGATTGAGGTAGACGTAGCGGGGGTTACAGTCTACGGTGGCGGCAATGCCTAAGTTCGGGTTATTAACTGTGGATTGACGACCTTGAATTGGTTCGAGGGGGCGAATCCGAATGACTGCGGCATCGGCACCGCCGGGGAGCATGACGGTGTTGTTTTGGACTTGGTGGTCGTATTGACGATACACCCAGCGTTTAGAGGCGATCGACGGTGTATCCAGCAGGGTCATTAGTACGTCGTTCCAACTGTGGGATTTACCGTTAATTTCCATGCCTTGAGGCGTTGCTGGGGGTAACTGGTCTGGCGTCCACTGCCATGCTTTCTGGGCGTATTCTGGAGCCTCTGCCATCAATTCCCGCTCGTAAATGGGGGTGTTGTCAGCTAGAGCGGTAGCGGTGATTTCTGCCGCGATCGATCCTTGGAATAAGATCCGCACGATCGGTTCTTCAATGACGGTACCGGCGACGACGGCGTGCAGTCCCCACCGCTCGAAGATATCGATTAACTCCTGTTCCCGTCCCTTGTGGGCGACGAATAGCATCCGCTCTTGGGATTCCGATAGCAGGTACTCGTAAGGCACCATCCCTGGTTCGCGGGCGGGCACGAGATCGAGATTAAATTCAATGCCGACACCGCCTTTGGCAGCCATTTCCGAACAGGAGCAGGTGATGCCAGCGGCTCCCATATCTTGAGCGGCGACGACAGCACCAGTTTTGAAGGCTTCCAGACAGGCTTCGATTAGGGATTTTTCCAGGAATGGGTCGCCAACTTGGACGGCGGGGCGATTGTCGATCGATTCGGCAGTCAGTTCGGCACTGGCAAAACTCGCGCCGCCCATGCCATCGCGCCCGGTGGTGGAGCCGACATAGAGGACGGGGTTGCCAATTCCGGCTGCGCCCGATTTGACGATCGTGTCTGTCTCCATCAACCCCATCGCCATCGCATTCACCAGGGGGTTGCCAGAGTAAGCGGGGTCGAAATACACTTCACCACCGACAGTCGGCACGCCGACACAGTTGTGAGTGACAATCCCCGCACTAGTCACAAATAAGTGAGTGCGATCGACTTCGATGTCGTAAACATCGCAAGTTTCGACTTTATGAGTGGCAATACTTTGAATTTTGACGGTACCGAGTAGGGTCGTCGGTGGCAGCAGCGTGGCGACAGCACCGACTTCCTGACGATGTGCGGCTGGCGGTGGCGCGATAATTTGAGTCCAATCGCGCCGGACTTCGATTTGCCATAGTGCGGCATATTCAAATTCGCGACCCGCGATCTTGCCGATGGAAGCGGGACGGTGGTGAACTTGGGGCAAGATTCCCTGATTTTGCATCAGTAGCATCACCTGGTCGAAGAGCTGACGGCTGGAAGTAGAACAGAAAATTTTATCTTGTCCGCCAGAGTTGCCAGGGTTGGGAATAGTCGGATTGTTCCGAATCAGGCTTTTGAGGAGTTCTTGCTGAAGTGCCAAGTTCCAATCCCAGACGAAATCGGGGAGACGTTTGTGGGTGGCTTCATTGCCACACCCCCAGACTTGGGTAAATAGATGACCCAGCAGCCAGGATGAGACACACACGGCCATCCCGGAGGTACGTTGTTTGGGACTAGCCTCGATGCCCAGATTTTGGAGAATGGCCATCAGATCGCCAACCGCCGTGTTTTCTCGATCGCTAAAATTGAAGAAAATTCGATAGACATTCCCTGCTGGCGACACCATGCCAGTAGCGATGTAATAGCCTAACAACCGCGCAAACGCTGCATCGGGTTGAATTAGGGCTGACAACCAATCATCTTTGCCGTGCTGGCCGATTTTCAGGTCTTGACGGGCGCAGTTGAGGCTGCTCTCCAAGCCGAGGAGTTGTTCGAGATTGCGAAAGTGTGCCAGTGGCAGGATTTTGGTATTGAAATAGTGATTGCGTTTTTGAATCGATGGTTCAAACAGTTCGAGGGTGGTGCGAATCAGATCGCTCGGTTGCCAGGTTTCGGGTAGCTTGACGCACAGTTCGCGATCTGAATCTAACTGGGGATCGATGAGATCGATGAGGTCGAGGGGCTGGATCTGGCCGCTAATTTCAGGCAGTTTTTGGAGGACGGGCAAATTATCGCCGACGCGCAGGGTTTGGGCGTAGCGGATGCGAACTTTATTTTCGTCTTCCACGCGTAACATCGGGTGATCGGGTGTGACGGTGAGGGTGCGACCGAGGGATGTCCGAATATTGATGAGTGTCTCGGTCTGGCGTTTGAAGATGCGGGTGACGGGTTGCCAACTGCTGCGATTGGTTTTGGGATCGATCGAGAGGGTTTCGATCCCTGGTGCGAGTTCTGTGGTATCCGCGTCGGGAGCCAAATGGCTGGTGACAAAATCGCCGATCGTGTCGAAGTGAATGCCCTGCGTGTCTCTCCAGATCAGGGTTTCGGAACCGATCAGGCAATTGCCATAGTGGGAAATTCCGGCGACGACACCGGTGAAGAGGCGGCGCGTTTTGGCATCTTTGAGGTCGCCAAATCTGAGGGAATTGAGGATCGCGATCGGTCGCGCGCCCATGGTGAAAATATCGCGGAGGATACCCCCGACACCCGTTGCGGCACCCTGGAAGGGTTCGACGGCGGAGGGATGATTGTGGGATTCAATTTTGAAGGCGAGCTGGAGGCCGTCGCCAAGGTCGATGACGCCCGCATTTTCACCTGGGCCGACGAGGACGCGATCGCCTGTGGTGGGGAATTGTTTGAGCAGGGGGCGGGAGTTTTTATAGCAGCAGTGTTCCGACCACATCACCCCGAACATGCCGAGTTCGGCTTTGTTGGGGTGACGATCTAGTCTTTTGACGATTTCGTCGTATTCGTTGGGTTTGATGCCTTGGGCGGCGATTTCGGCGGGGGTGAAGGGGGAGGGAGG
>NZ_JANPGM010000282.1:0-5909 GCF_031423935.1 Chamaesiphon sp. VAR_69_metabat_338 | reverse complement strand
AGTGTTGCGTCCCCGGATCGATTTCTTCTTTATCACAAGCCAACGATACATACTTGCGATCGATCCCGCGTTTAATTACCTCTTCTTCCAACCACTCTAAATAAGGCTCAAAATCTGCTTCTTCGTCGATTAATTCATCGAACGTCATACAACTCAGCTTTTCATTTTCTGACTTCTCCAATTCATCCCGCACTGCTGGAGCAATGCGCCGATTGACAATTAACCAGCCTTCATCTGTTCTATGTCTATCTACCGATGCTTGTAAAGCCTGTAAATCTCTAACCTTAGCTTCAGATTGAACGCCACGAATTAAGATTCGATCGAATCTGCCCCGTCGTACCGGAATCCGAATAATAAACTCACAATATTCTGGCTGTAAATCCTGATATTCTTCAAATTCATACCGCAAAGCTGTTAGCCAGTCATGAATCTGTTTGGCTATTTTCAGCCCGTTGAAGTCATCTAATTTATTAGCTGCTGGTTGTCGAGGATCGTTAACATCTCGATCGTCCTGTTCTACTACCGTTTGCCAATCAACATCCACCGCCTTACAAATAGCAACAAAATTCTCGTATTTGATTGTTTGTCGCGCCCAAAATTTATCTGAACTCGATCGACTAATGTTACCTGCTGCTTCTAAAAATAGTGGTGCTGATTTATTCCAGCCTTTTTTCTTCCGAGCATCATCTACTATTTTCAAACCTTGTTCAGATGCTGTGAGAGTAAGAGCCATAGCGATCTATCGAGAATTTAATAATTTGCTTTTAGTTTGCTTTTGTTTTGCTGGCGATGCTTGTTTTTTGCTCTCAAAGCAAACGTTATGCAAAAAGCAAGGAGTAGAAAGAAGTGGAAATTTTATGATTGCTGTTGTTAACTTAATCGAGCAATCAAAAATGAAAAACGAACAGAATCGACCAATTGAGATCGTTCCAGTCGAGCCGAACTATCCCGATCTAATTCATTCAAAACATCTCAATTCGACTCACTCGATCGACATTGTAGTTCTATTTGCTTTGCTAACTGGCATTAACAAACTATGGAGATCGATCGGTCAACTGCGGAAACAAGGGAAACTTAGCCCTAAACTAGTATTCCCAATTTTTAGCGCACTTTGGGCAATTTGGAAGGCGATCGAACAGATGAACGATGGGGAGTAGGATCGTATCTAAAATATTAGTGCTAGGATGGGTCGATCGACCCACCCCGCCCTACGGGCACCCCTCCGTTCGCGAAGCGTCTGCCTGCGCAGAGGAGGGGATTTTTCTTCCAGGTTTCTCTTGGGCGGGGTTATTTAGTGGGATTCGAGATCTTCGACGAATTTGGGGATGGCGGCGGTGAGGACTTCGTTGCCGGTGGATGTGATGAGGACATCATCTTCGATGCGGATGCCGATGCCTTTCCAGCAGTCGTCGATTTTGGGTTGTCCTTCGGCGGGTTCGATGTCGGGGGAGATGTAGATGCCGGGTTCGACGGTGATGATGTTGCCGGGTTGGAATTGGTACCAGGTTTCGGCTCCGTGCATGTAGATTCCGGCGTCGTGGACGTCTAAGCCGAGCCAGTGTCCGGTGCCGTGCATGTAGAAGTTTTTGTATTTGCCTTCTTCGATGAGGGTGTTAACATCGCCCGCGAGGAGTTCGAGTTGGACTAAACCTTCGGTGATAATTTGGACGGAGGTGTGGTGGAAGTCTTTCCAGGTGGTGCCTGGTTTGACTTGTTCGATACTCGCCATTTGCGCGTCGAGGACTAGTTCGTAGATGATTTTTTGTTCGGTGGTGAATTTCCCGTTGACGGGGAAGGTGCGGGTGACGTCGGAGTTGTAGTAGCCGACGGAGCAGCCTGCATCGATCAGGAGTAAGTCGCCGTCTTGGAGGGTGCTGTTGTTGTCGATATAGTGGAGGATACAGGCGTTGGAGCCGGATGCCACGATCGAAGGATAGGCTACGCCCATCGCGCCATTTTTGCGGAAGATGTATTCGATTTCGGCCTCGATTTCCGATTCTTTAACGCCTGGTTTGGCGATCTGGCGGGCGCGTTCGTGGGCGAGGGCGGCGATGCGGGCAGCTTCGCGCATTAAATCTAGTTCGGCGGGACTTTTCACCTGCCGTAGGGGGTGGAGGGTGAGGAAGGGATCTTCGATCGCGACTGGCCCCGTGCCGCGTTTACCATACGATCGGAGCAATCTTTGCCAATGGGTAATAACTTTGCCGTTAAGCTGTTCGTCGCGCCCCATGTGGTAATAGATTTTGTCGCCTTTTTCTAGATATTGGGGGAGTTTTTCGTCGAGTTCGCTAATGAGATGGGCTTCATCGGCACCATATTTCTCTTTGGCGGCATCGACGCCGACGCGGTAGCCCGTCCAGATTTCTTTTTCGCGTTCTTTGGGTTGAACGAAGAGGATAAATTTGTGTTCGTCGTGGTGGGGGGCGATGACGGCAACGGCGTGGGGTTCGTTGAAGCCAGTCAGATAGTAGAAGTCACTCTCTTGGCGATAGATGTATTCGACATCGTTGTGCATGGTAGCCATGGGCGCGCTCCCAAATATCGCGGTGCCATTGCCAATTTTTGCCATTAACTGTTCCCGACGCTGGCGGTATTCTGCTTGCATGTACTTCTAACCTATGCTGACTATATTGTTATCTTAGCAATCATGGCTAATTTACAGCACTTTCCAGTTATATGGGGTAGGTTATTGGGGAGAAGAGCGAGGAGCGGGGAGCGAAAAGTGCTTCACTTGGGGAAACCCCAAGTGAAGCACCGTTTCAAGACAGGGGAAAAGATTGTATTTCGCAATTCAGGAAAGTACTGTATGGACTAGAGATCGATCTGGAAGTATGGCTCGATCCTGGAGATGCACTGTTTTGGATCGTCGGAAGATGTCATGTTTTGAGGCTAGCTACAGGCGAGTCTGGCAATTTCGCCAGCTAGCGTGCCTCGGGGATAGCCGCCGCCATTGGGCAACCAGTCCAGCTCGTAGGCATCTGATTTGACTTGATAGGGATTGCAGGAAGCGATCGATCGATATTTTTTGGAATCTGCTGTCGTACTCAGCCAGAACGAGACAAATCTCCAGCCATCTTCGGTAGTCTCCAGACGATCGTCTAAATCGATTTGATAAACGACGCCATTGTCGGCACGAACGGTGGCAATACTCTCGGCGGCGGCGATGCTGGGAAGTCCCAAAACAACAGTAGCGATCGATAACGAACCAAACAGATAAGACTTGAATGACATAAAACCTCCGCGATGGTTGCGATCTTGGTGTGTAGTTAGCTGCGATGTCAATGAACTAAGCTGCGTCCGGGTTTTGACTTCGCATTTACGTTAATTGGGAGGATCGGGGAGAATTATGCACGATCGAATCGATCGATTTAATCAAAATATAACACTTTCCCTTACTATGAAGTACGTTATTAGTTGAGAAGAGGGAGCGGGGGAAGATCGGACTTGGTAATGTTGGAAAGTGCTGTATATAGCAACCGCCAAGGCTGTTAGGACACAGCGATTGAAATCACGGATGCAATCACGCGGAGGTTTCCTCCGAATGTGTTGCACCAAGCAGCCGCTCGGAATGCAAAGTCCGCCTGTCTTGTCTCGCATAATCCGGGAGGAAACCTCCCGGTTGCGAGCCGCTGCGCGGACTAATCAAAAAAACGTCCTAATGAACTTGGCGACTGCTATATCTACAAAAGCTTGGTAAATGAGCTGTCGATCGGTTGTCAGCGCACACTTACCAATCAATCGCTTTTATAATAAAGCTCGATTCTGTTCTGGTGATTGCCAAATTTTAATAATATCGATGCGTATCAAAAATCTGTTTAAAGTCCTAATTACTAGCTTGATTTGTTGGCAAATTGCCGTGCAGCCCAGTACTGCACTGCTTCAATCCAAATATTACAGTTATCGCCAGCCTAGCTTTGACGGGACGGGTAAAGTCTACATGGGGAGGGAAATTGCTCAGGTGATGGGGCATCAGGGTGCTGGCTGGCTGGAACGGGTCGATCGCGCGACAGAGGAGCAACCTCAGAAAATGGCTGCTGCTCTGGAATTAAAATCTACAGATGTTGTCGCGGATATTGGGGCAGGTACGGGCTATATTTCACAGCTAATCGCGAGGCAGGTACCAGAGGGGAAAGTGTTAGCAGTCGATGTGCAGCCAGAAATGGTGGCGTTGTTGAAGCAGCGCATTCAAGCCAAAAAAATTGCGAATATCGAACCGCGATTGGGTACGGAACAAAGTCCCGAACTACCGCCAGCGAGTATCGATCTGGCAATTATGGTCGATGCTTATCATGAGTTCAGTTATCCCCAGGAAATGATGAGCGGAATTGTGTCAGCACTCAAACCGGGCGGACGGGTGGTATTGGCTGAATATCGGGGTGAAGATCCGAAAGTTTTTATCAAGCCGCACCACAAAACCACTCAAAAACAGATCCAGCGCGAAATGAGTGCGGTGGGATTAAAGTTACTCAAAAATGACAGCGTTTTACCTCAGCAACATTTGTTCTTTTTTGGCAAGTCTTAGCGGCTGTATAGCAAGTATCGGCGATCGATCGGGGCACTCTAGAGATATTAACCAGTAATAGCTCGCAGGGTGTTGGGAAATGACTAAATTTACGGGATTGGCGATCGGGGTGGGGTCTTTTGCTGGCACTGTGTTGGGGAGTTATATTCCCAGTATGTGGGGTGAAGATTCCCTATCTTTAATGGGGATTATTTTTAGTATTATCGGGGCGATCGTCGGCATCTTATTAGGGTATCAATTATCCAAGCGGTTGGGTTTGGGCTAAGGATCCCTTGACGATTACCGACCGTAGGCTATGCCAACGATCGTGTCGATCTCTCCCCTGGCGATCGGTTAACTTAAGTCAAAGGACGTACGGGAGATTGAGAATATGCAAACTCGCAAACTAGGCGATCGCGGACTGGTAGTTTCGGCTCTGGGTTTGGGCTGTATGGGGATGTCGGGGGTATATGGAGCGGCGGATGAGGCTGAAGCGATCGATACCATTCACCAATCGATCGATCTGGGTTGCACGTTTCTCGATACGGCGGATGCTTATGGCAAGGGACATAATGAAACGCTGATTGGTAAAGCGATCGGCGATCGACGGGAGCGGGTCGTTATTGCTACTAAGTTTGGGTTGAGCGATGTCAGTCAGGGTGGCTATACGATTCCTGTCAATGGTCGGCCAGAATATGTGCGATCGGCTTGCGAAGCTAGTTTAAAACGTTTGGGCGTGGAGACGATCGATTTATATTATCAACATCGCGTCGATCCGCAAACACCGATCGAAGAGACGATTGGGGCGATGGCAGAACTAGTTCGGGAAGGTAAAGTCCGCTATTTGGGCTTGTCCGAGGCATCTGCCCAGACAATTCGCCGCGCTCATGCCGTGCATCCGATTGCCGCTTTGCAAAGCGAATATTCACTCTGGAGTCGGGATGTCGAGGCGGGAATTTTAGCTACTTGTCGGGAACTAAAGATCGGGTTTGTGCCTTGGAGTCCCCTCGGACGCGGCTTTCTGACTGGGCAAATTAAAACTTTTGACGATTTAGAAGCTAATGACTGGCGACGCGTCTCACCGCGATTTCAGGGTGAGAATTTTCAGCGTAATTTGGACTTGGTGGCGCAGGTGCAGCAGATGGCGGCAGCTAAAAATTGTACGCCCGCTCAGTTGGCGATTGCCTGGTTGCTCCAGCAAGGTGAGGATATCGTGCCGATTCCTGGTACGAAGCGAGTTTCTTATTTGCTCGAAAATCTCGGTGCTTTGGAGGTGAAGTTAACTACTGACGAACTCGATCGGATCGATGCGATTTTACCTCAAGGGGCGGCATCGGGCGATCGCTATCCGGCGGCGATGATGCAAATGGTCGATCTTTAGGGGCTGTTGGGTTTCATTCTTCAACCC
>NZ_JANPGM010000281.1:0-6133 GCF_031423935.1 Chamaesiphon sp. VAR_69_metabat_338 | reverse complement strand
GCTGTGTCAGCGTACTCGCACCTTGAGTGAGTTTCCCTTTTTGTCTAGAGACGACCAGCGCGCGTCCCACCCCCCAAGGATCGACACCAAAATGCCAGTAGAAGCGGCTATCTTCCGAGGCAATCAGCGCCTTGGGTAAATAGGGCGAGAAATCCGTCAGAGCTGTGAGATCTTTATGTGCGCCGACTTTTGGCGGACGGAGGGGTTCTACCATCCCCTCGGCATAGACCATTACTGGCCCATTAGCATCGGGTAAAGGGTTAACATTAATTTTGGTGGATTCAGCAACGATCGCCAGTAGCAGCAAACTCAAGATACTACCCGTACCATACAAGCCATACCGCAGCATGCGCAGATATGTCGGTGGCGGATCGAGATAGGTAATTTTGACTGCGGCTTTGAGTTCTGGAGGCCCGAGGGTAAAGGTATCGCCGTTTCTGAGCGTTACGCGATCGACTCTTTTTTTGCCGCGATAAATCCCGTTGGTCGAACCTTCATCTTTGAGTAAAAAGCTGGTACCTTTGGTGCGATCGCGTTTTAATGATAGGTGAACTTGACTGACGACCTCATTGCGCACCACAATATCGCAAGACTGCGAACTGCGTCCCAATACATATTTTTCCCCTAGCAGCGGGAAGACATCCGGCTGCGGCGCATCGGCATCTTGGACTAGTAATTTGGGAACTCTGGCATTGGGTTTAAGAGCCAATCGGGTAAAGTTTACCTTCGTCCGATTAATGACTTGAGTAATTTGAGCCAGGAGTGTCTTTTTGGGCGGCTGGGAAGACATTGAGGGGCTTAAGGGGGTAGGGATTTAGCTGCTAGGGGCGATGATGCCATGTCACCTCTTTATTTTAGCCCACGCCGCCCGATCGCTAAAAAATCAGGAGGATTGCTGGTAAATCCTCCTGAAATCTGAATTTAAATTGTCTCATTCGGCGATCGAAATCGATCGCCAAGCGCGAGTAAAATTACGTTGCCGCAGTAACTTTGCGATCGCTATGACTGCCATTTTTTTCATTACCACCAGGACGCGGTTGAATTACACCAAAGCCGCCATGATTGCGCCGATAAACGACATTTACTTCGCCAGTTTCGGCACTGCGATACATGTAAAAATCGTGATCGACTAATTGTAATTGCGCTACAGCTTCCTCGATCGTCAATGCGGCCATCGCGAAGTATTTGGTGCGGACTACCTCGGCTGGTAATGTCGCCGATCGATTGTCGGTGAGATTATAGTCTAATAATGCTAAATCTAAATCTTCACTCAGATCTTTCCCAGCATCCGTCCGTTCTTTTTTAGTAAAATTGCGTTCTTTATACTTCCGTAATTTGCGCGAGATTTTGTCAGCCACTAAGTCGATACTTGCATACAGATGTTCGCTGGCTTCTTCGGCCCGAATCACTGCACCATTGGCATAAATTGTTACCTCAGCTACCTGTGCTGCGGCAATGCGGGGATTTTTAGCAACTGATAGATTGATATCGATTCCGGTAGTTATGTTTTCAAAATGGCTCACTGCCTTTTCGATTTTTTGATTCACATAATCGCGGATGGCATCGGTAATTTCGATGTTCTTACTCTGGAGCACAAGCTTCATAAGCATCTCCCACTATTTAGATTTGATTTAAGGTTGAGATTGGCAGAAAAGTTTTGGAAGCGATCGCTTCCGCTGTAGCGAATCTTACTTGCTGAATTGACTAAATTGCTCAAGACTACTACTGGTAGTTTGCAGTCAAATTTTGTCAAAGATTATCCACAGAAGGGATAATATAAAAACCTCACCTTAATTTGCAAATATTTTGTGTCTGCTTATACACTAACACCTTATTTCCGCATCGTCACATTAGTTCGATCGCCTGGTTAAAATACTTTGCATTTTGTGACATTCAGTTACATCTCGCAGGATATCGCATCTCCTTTACAATTATTGTTAGATAACACACAGTTTAGGGGATAGGGGATAGGGGGTAGGGATTAGGGAGTAGATAAGTAACGCATGTGTAAAATGGGACTTTGTAACTGCTCTACTAAATAAGTAATTCATTTGCGTTGGCGATGGCGCAGCCATCTTTATAAATCCCTATCCCCTATCCCCTACTCCCTATCCCCTACTCCCTATCCCCTACCCCCTATCCCCTACCTCCTATGACAACCATCCGCGTCCCCGCTACCACTGCTAATTTAGGAGCGGGATTTGACTGTATTGGTGCTGCTTTGAGCTTGTACAACGAGTTTACCTTCACCCCGATCGATACCGAAACTTTAGTCATTGCCGTGCAAGGGTTGGAAGCAGCCAGAGTCAATACCGATGCTAGCAATCTGGCTTATCAAGCTTTTCTCAAGCTTTATAGTAGGATCGACCTGACACCACCAACGATTCAGCTAGAGATTAGGCTCGGCGTCCCTTTAGCTAGGGGACTAGGTAGCTCGGCTACCGCGATCGTCGGTGGCTTACTCGGTGCCAATGCTGTAGCTGGCAACCCGCTCTCAGAGTGGGAAATAATGCAACTGGCGATCGAAATGGAAGGACATCCCGATAATGTGGTACCCGCTCTGATTGGGGGTTGCCAATTAGCCGCAACAGCCGCTACTGGTTGGGCGATCGCGGATATTCCCTGGCATAATACGATCGTGCCGGTAGTGGCGATTCCCAATTTTGAACTCTCCACAGCCCAAGCGCGCAGCGTGCTGCCGAATGAATATAGCCGTGCCGATGCGATTTTTAATACCGCCCATTTGGGCTTAATGATACGCGGCTTGGAGACTGGTAATCCCGAATGGTTGTCTGCGGCATTAACCGATCGCATCCATCAACCCTATCGTCAAAAGTTAATCCCTGGCTATGCGGATGTCGAGCGCGCCGTCATCGCCGCTGGTGGCTATGGGATGGTCATTAGCGGGGCTGGCCCGACTTTACTTGCTTTGACCGCTAACGAGCGATCGGCGGCTGTTGCTGAGGCAATGAGTACCGCTTGGGCGGCACATCAGATTCAGGTTCAGGCACAGCCACTGACTGTAGACATGCAGGGGGCTGTCGTTAGTTAAAGTCGCTGTTTTCGATCGTTAGTTCATTTTTCTTAATCATTATGTTAAATTTAGAAATATGAGATAATTATGAAATATTGTCATGAGTCGTCAGCTCGGACTAAAGCACATCTGGAATAGGCCGACAGGCGATGCCGATCGATCGGGGCAACGCGGTCATTTTGTAGTGAGTGTTTACCGACAAGCATTAGCAGCACTGACAGTATTGGCAGTGGCGGTACTCAGCGGCTGCGGCGCGCCAGTCGATCGTGCCCCGCCAACCGATCGGAAGGTAATTTTAACCACATTTACCGTCCTAGCAGACATGACGCGGAATGTCGCTGGCGATAAAGTGAATGTCGAATCGATCGTCAAACCTGGAGCCGAGATTCATGGTTACGAGCCGACGCCTAGCGATTTGAGTCGGGGGCAAGGTGCTGTTGCGATCTTCGATAACGGTTTCAATTTGGAACGGTGGGCGAATAGGTTTTATCGGAGTTTTCCCAAGGTGCCCCACGTTACATTGAGTGAGGGCGTGAAACCAGTAGAAATTGGCGGCGATGCCTATCGAGGCAAACCCAATCCTCACGCTTGGATGTCGCCCCAAAATGCCCTCTTATATGTCGAAAATATCCGCATCGCGTTGGGCAAAATCGATCCGACTAATGCCAAAACTTACGACACAAATGCGGCAACTTACAGCCAGCAAATTCGGGCACTCGATACCAAACTCAAACAAGTAGTTGCCAAAATTCCCGCCGATAAGCGTTACCTAGTCAGTTGCGAAGGTGCATTTACCTATCTAGCCCGCGACTATGGACTTAGAGAAGTCTACATCTGGCCGGTTAATGCCGAACAACAAGCCACACCCCAGCAAGTTCAACGCGTTATCGATACGGTTCGCGCCCAGCAAATTCCCGCAGTGTTTTGTGAAAGTACCGTCGATAATCGAGCGCAACAGCAGATCGCCAAAGAAACAGGTGCCAAATTTGGGGGTGTCTTCTATGTCGATTCGCTCTCACCACCGAATGGCTCCGCCGCAACTTACTTGAAATTACTAGAACATAACATTAATACGCTGACTGAGGGGATGACTGCCAAATGAATGCAATTGGAATTGACATCGAGAATGTAACTGTTGCCTATCATGGAAAAGTCGCGCTCCATAGTGCTTCACTGCAACTTCAGAGTGGTTCGATCTGTGGATTGGTGGGGATGAATGGTGCTGGCAAATCGACACTATTTAAAGCAATTATGGGCTTTGTCAAACCGACAACCGGACGAGTTTTGGTCAATGGTTTACCAATCCATCAAGCCCAGAAAAATAACCTCGTTGCTTATGTCCCGCAATCCGAAGAAGTAGACTGGAATTTCCCCGTGAGCGTCGCGGATGTAGTGATGATGGGGCGGTACGGTTATATGAATGTATTGCGAATACCCCGATCGAGCGACAAAAAAGCAGTACGCGAAAGCTTAGAACGTGTCCAGATGTGGGATCTACGCGATCGGCAAATTGGCGAATTATCCGGCGGTCAAAAGAAGCGGACATTTTTCGCCCGCGCCCTCGCCCAGCAAGCCCAAGTTTTATTATTAGACGAACCATTTGCCGGGGTAGATGTCAAAACCGAAAAAATGCTGATCGACTTATTACTACAACTGCGGCAACTCGGCTACACAATTTTAATTTCGACTCACGATCTAGCCTCGATCGCTACATTTTGCGATCGAGTGGTACTCATCAATCGCAGCATTCTGGCATATGGAAACACCTCAGATGTGTTTACACCAGAAAATATCGCACGTGCTTTTGATAATTCTCTAGGAGATTTAGCGAATGTCGATCGCCAGTTGAATGGTTCAAATCGGGAGCAAAGATAATGGATGTAATTAACTGGCTAGCCGCACCATTGCAATATGAGTTCATGGTCAAAGCGATTGGGGTGAGTGCCCTAGTCGGCATGGTGTGTGCGGCACTTTCTTGTTACATGACGTTAAAAGGCTGGTCGCTGATGGGCGATGCTGTCTCTCATGCGGTGTTGCCAGGAGTGGCGGTTGCCTATCTGCTCAATATCCCGCTCGCCATCGGTGCATTTGTGTTTGGTGTCGGTTCGGTCATCGCGATCGGATTTATCAAAGCGCAAACTAGAATCAAAGAAGATACCGTAATTGGGTTGGTATTTACGGGCTTCTTTGCATTAGGCTTAGTCTTAATTTCCAAAGTCCGTAGCTCGATCGATCTGACTCATATTCTGTTTGGTAATGTTTTGGGTATTGCCGATGCAGATATCATCCAGACGGTAATTATTAGTGTCTTTACGTTAGTCACGCTGGCAATCTTCCGCAAAGATTTAATGCTGTTTTGCTTTGATTCTAGCCACGCACGCTCGATCGGTTTAAACACCACTTTTCTATATTACGTTCTATTATCCTTACTCTCCCTAACTGCCGTAGCCGCACTTCAAACCGTAGGCATTATTCTCGTCGTCGCTATGTTAGTGACCCCAGGAGCGACTGCCTATCTATTGACCGACAGGTTCGATATCATGATGCTAATCGCCATGGCTTCAGGGATATTTTCGAGCGTAATGGGAACGTATATTAGTTACTATATCGACGGCTCGACTGGCGGCTGCATCGTCGTCTTGCAAACATTGTTATTTATCATTGCCATGATTTTTGCACCCAAATATGGCTTGTTAGCTAAGATGCGCGATTCAAAGTCAGCGATAATTTCCGAGAGCGAGCATCTCGATAAGCGATCGTAAAAGGGAATAGCTTGCTACCTCTGTGCGCCTCTGTGAATCCTCCGTATCCCTCTGTGTTGAATACACACCCTCAACGCAGCAAAAGACCTTAGCAGGAAAAGATGAGGATGGCTATAGTTTAATATTTTAGACAGAAATTATGCGATCGATCGTTATTGGTGATATTCATGGTTGCTACAATGAACTGCTAGATCTACTAGCGAAAGTATCAATATCTGACACAGATCGTCTCATCTCCTTAGGCGATATAGTCGATCGCGGTGCCGATTCTGTCAAAGTCTATGACTTCCTCAAAAATCGTCCCAATTCGATCGTGTTGATGGGCAACCACGAACGC
>NZ_JANPGM010000280.1:0-4699 GCF_031423935.1 Chamaesiphon sp. VAR_69_metabat_338 | reverse complement strand
TGAGTAACATTCGATCGGGTTACTCGATCGACCTCATCTTCATCGATCGACCAATCGGATGATTCGGTAATAAAGATAGTAACTTTCATTGTCAATGATGATTTTGTCAGCAAATGCGGTGGTGCTGAATTTAGGAATTATTGATTCTAGAGACGATGCCCGAACTTGAAGGTAGGGGCACGGAGCGCACATCAGCACCGCCTGATTCTGGAGATTTTTGAGAGCTTCTTCACAAGTTCCCCAAATTGTTGGTCTAGAATTGAAGATATTGAAAATCTGCCTGTCGCCATTAGAGGATTGGATTATGCTCGGTACCGCCCCCAGCTTGATGACCGAACCAGCTCGCGATCGAGCATTTATTCTATGGTTTGATGAAGTTGGCATCAACGATCTCCCGCTGGTGGGCGGTAAAAACGCTTCTCTGGGCGAAATGATCGGGCAACTCGCGTCCAAGGGCGTGCGGGTGCCCAATGGGTTTGCGACCACTGCGGCTGCTTACCGCTATTTTATCGCCCAAGCAGGTTTGGAGCCGAAACTGCACCGGATTTTTGCAGACTTGGATGTAGACGATCTGCAAAATCTGCGGCAGCGCGGCGAACAGGCTCGCTCGTTGATGTTGAATACGCCGTTCCCGCCAGAATTAGAACTGGAGATCGCCACAGCTTATACTAAACTCTGCACTCTGTACGGTGGTGCTGGCGCAGATTGCGATCTGCTTGCGCCGATTCATCCCGATCTAGTCGCAAATTGTTTGCACAATACGGATGTGGCCGTGCGATCGAGTGCTACTGCCGAAGATTTACCCGATGCGAGTTTTGCCGGACAACAGGAAACTTATTTGAACATCCACGGGGTCAAGCAGGTGCTGGAAGCGTGTCGTAAATGCTTTGCTTCGATTTTTACCGATCGCGCGATTTCTTACCGGACAACGAGGGGATTCGACCATCTAAATGTCTATCTTTCCATTGGTGTCCAGAAGATGGTGCGTTCCGATTTAGCCGCTGCGGGCGTGATGTTCTCGATCGATCCCGAAACCGGATTTAGAAATGCGGCTTCCATCTGTGCGGCTTATGGGTTGGGTGAAAATGTCGTCCAGGGTGCGGTAAATCCTGATGAATTTTTGGTATTCAAACCGACACTCACCGATGGTTTCCGCCCGATTCTCCAAAAACGATTGGGGAGTAAAGCGATTAAAATGGTTTACGATGTGGGCGGATCGAAATTAACTAAAAACGTCCCCGTAATTGCAGCAGATCGCGATCGATTTGCGATCTCGGATGATGAAATTCTTATGCTGGCGCGGTGGGCGGTCATTATCGAAGATCACTATTCCGCAGTTCGGGGCATATATACGCCCATGGATATTGAATGGGCAAAAGATGGTGAAACCGGAGAGCTGTTCATCGTTCAAGCGCGTCCCGAAACAGTCCAGTCCCAGAAATCCGCCCATAGCCTCTGCCGCTATCGCTTCACATCACCCCACGCATCGACGATTCCAGCCTTAACCATCGGGAGTGCCGTCGGCGAACGCATCGGGCAAGGGCAAGCACGAGTGATTTTTGATGTCCATCAAATCGCCGAATTCCAGCCGGGAGAAGTATTGGTAACGGATAAAACCGATCCAGACTGGGAGCCGATTATGAAAAAGGCGGGCGCGATCGTTACCAACCAGGGCGGGCGCACCTGTCACGCCGCAATTATTGCTAGAGAAATGGGGATTCCCGCGATCGTCGGTTGTAGTGATGCGACAAAGGCGATCGCCACAGGGCAAGCTGTGACTGTTTCCTGTGCCGAAGGTGACATCGGGCGGGTCTATGCTGGCTTGCTGCCATTTGAAGTTATCGAGACGGAATTGAGCCAGTTACCGCCTACCCACACCCAAATTCTGATGAATGTCGGCAACCCCGCTGAAGCTTTGGGACTGTCGGCGATTCCTTGCGATGGTGTCGGTTTAGCGCGGTTGGAGTTTATTATTGCCAACCAGATTAAGGTGCATCCTTTGGGGTTACTCAACTTCGATCTGTTGACAGATGCGAATGTGAAGCGGGAGATTGCCAAACTGACGTTATGTTATGCTCACAAGCCGGATTTCTTTGTCGATAAACTCGCTCATGGAGTCGCCACGATCGCTGCCGCCTTCTATCCTCGTCCCGTCATCGTGCGGATGTCGGATTTCAAGAGCAATGAGTACGCCAATCTCCTCGGCGGTCGTCAATTTGAACCCCATGAAGAAAACCCGATGATTGGCTGGCGGGGAGCTTCGCGCTACTACGATCCCACCTATCGTGCCGCCTTTGCACTGGAATGCCAAGCACTGATACGAGTGCGGGAAGAAATGGGGCTGATGAATATCATTCCCATGATTCCGTTTTGTCGAACGCCAGCCGAAGGCCGCCAGGTCTTGGCAGAAATGGCTGAAAACGGCTTAGAACGCGGAAATGATTTAGCAGTCTATATGATGTGCGAAGTGCCGAGCAACGTCATCCTGGCTGCCGAATTTTGCCAAATCTTCGATGGTTTCTCGATCGGCTCGAACGATTTAACTCAGCTCACCTTAGGACTCGATCGCGATTCTGCGCTAGTCGCCCATATCTTCGACGAACGCAATGCAGCAGTGATGGCAATGGTGAAAATGGCGATCTCCACAGTCAAAGCCCACGGACGCAAGATCGGCATCTGCGGCCAAGCTCCCAGTGACTATCCAGAATTCGCCCGCTTTTTGGTAGAGCAAGGCATCGATTCGATTAGTCTCAATCCCGATTCGGTAATTAAAACCCGTCTAGAAATCGCGAAGGTGGAAGCTCGTTTGAAAGAGGTTATGGGCTAAAAATGGTGAAACCTATGATGTGATTTTGACACGGTAGGTCAAGATTACTTAAAGGATGTTTGAAAAGCATACTTTTCAAACATCCTCTTAGAGAATGTCTGAGAAGTCTGATTGCTAAGTTCAAGCCCTAGAAGATCCCCCTAAATCCCCCTTAAAAAGGGGGACTAAGAGTCCGGTTCCCCCTTTTTCAAGGGGGGTTAGGGGGGATCTACCCACTAAAAACGAAGCAATTATAATTTTCAAACATCCTCTTAGCGAGCACCTTCACCATTCCAGATAACTTTGGCATTTTTATCGATATAGATACTTTTACCATTGAGCTTGACGATCGCCAAGCCAAACTTAAAGTCCTCAACTTCTTCATATTGGGGACGAATAAATTGTTTGCCATTTCGATCGATATAGCCCCATTTTTCGCCGATTTTGACCCGGGCGGTACCTTCAAAAAAGGATTGAGCTTCATCAAACTGAAGTGCGATTGCTTGTTTGCCACTTTTATCGATGTACCCATATTTATTATCGATCGAGACCCAAGTTAGATCTTGGTCGTAAAAAGCAGTTGCGCTACTAAATTTGAGCGGAATTACTTCTTTGCCAGTTCGATCGATAAATCCATATTTGTCTTGGCGTTTGACTAATGCTAGTTTTTGCTCCTTGCTACTAAATGTTTCTGCTTCATCGTACTTGATGGGAATTACTACTTTACCAGTTCGATCGATAAATCCATATTTTTCATTGAGTTTGACTTGGGCGATACCATTGTCAAAATAATAAGCTTCGTCATATTTAACTGGAATCGCTTGCTTGCCAGCAAGGTTAACAAATCCATATTTAGTGCCGATTTTTACCTTACCCAATCCTTCATAAAAAGAACCAGCTTCATCATAGATAAATTTGGTCATTTGTCCGGTAGCAGAATTGATATAACCCCATTTACCGTTCTTTTGAACGGGAGTCAGGCTAGCATCTTCGGATAGACTAATCAGATAAGCTGAGGGTAATGTTGCTACTGTTGCAGTCACAGCATGTAAATTTGTGCCTACATAAATACTCGCAATCGCGATCGAGGTAACTAGGGAAATTGGGGTAAGTTTCATGGGTCTTTAGTCTAAGATCGAAATGCTCGAATCTATCGTACCTTAGATCGAGCTATTTGAGTTGATTTTTTATAACGCTAATATCTTAGTTACCAACGATCGAGAGCCACAGAGTTACTAGCAGACAAATACTAGCTAGATGTTGAGGAAGTGTCGATCGAATCGATCGTTTAGCGATTTTTTGAGTCAGAAAAAATGTCGTTATTAAAGCTACAATTAGCGTCATTCCTTGGAGAAAAGCAATTACGGCTGAATCAGCGATAAAGCTGGGTAAATTATTACTAGCTTGTCCGAATGTGGCAAAGGCGATCGGGATAACTTGGCCGCCTTCTGTTAAACCCAATTTAAAATAGTGTGCTAAAGTTCCACCTAAAACTAAAGGTAAATAGCCATAAGCCATCGTGATGAATGGTAAAGGCTTGCAGATTTTCAAGGAGATAAATTCCAATTTACCAAGCTCATACAGTCCTTGCATGGTGGCATAGGCTAATAGTGGTATCACTGCGGGGATGGTAATTGCCGCGATCGAGAATCCCAAATGTGGTAAGAATTGCGTTAAATCTATGTGTAATTCTAATAGTTGGTTAATTTTCGGCAATCGATGCAGATAAATACCACCTAATAACAGCAATAATAATGCTACTTCATATCCATGTGGTACGTGCGTCGTCCACAGTTCGATACCTGGGGGACGAAGATTGAGTTCTACCGATCGATGGGGACAAGCTTTGAGACAAGTCATGCAGAGTACGCAATCTTTATTGTCGGTTAATTG
>NZ_JANPGM010000279.1:0-2038 GCF_031423935.1 Chamaesiphon sp. VAR_69_metabat_338 | reverse complement strand
GTGAGTTCTTGTTTGGTATCGGCGGCGGCAACGGCACGATAGGCACTCATTTTTTGCTCTAGATCGGCAATATAATCGGCGGGAATCATTGCCGTGACTTTGAGATCGATTTGCGTATCATCGACTTGAGGAATTTCCTGTCCGCGAATTTCTTTAATTGCTTCTTGGAGCATTTCCATATATAAGTCGAAACCGATAACATCCATCTGTCCCGATTGCTCGGCACCTAATAAATTACCCACGCCGCGAATTTCCATATCGCGAGTTGCGAGTTGATAACCAGAACCTAACTGAGTGAACTCTTGAATCGCTTTTAACCGCTGTCTGGCTGTCTCGGAGAGAGTTGATTCCTTCGGGTAAAATAACCACGCGTGCGCCTGAATTCCGGCGCGTCCGACGCGTCCACGCAGTTGATATAGTTGTGCTAAACCGAAGCGATGGGCATCTTCAACGAGGATGGTATTGACGCGGGGAATATCTAAACCCGACTCGATAATGGTCGTACACACGAGTAAATCGGCATCGCCATTACTAAATGTCAACATCGTCGATTCCAGCTCGGCTTCGTCCATTTGACCGTGGGCGATCGCGATTCGACAAGAGGGGATTTGTTCGCGAATTTTGCCCGCAGTTTCTTCGATACCTTCGATTTTTGGCACTACATAAAAAATCTGTCCGCCCCGATCGAGTTCTTGACGAATGGCGGTCGCGATCGCGTCGATTTTATAAGGCGATAAATGCGTGGCGATCGGTCGGCGTGATGGTGGCGGCGTGGTAATTAAACTCATTTCGCGCACGCCAGATAGAGACATATAGAGAGTGCGGGGAATCGGTGTTGCAGACAGGGTAAGCACGTCGATTTGACTGCGGAGGGTCTTGATTTTCTCCTTTTGATTGACCCCAAAGCGTTGTTCTTCATCGATCGTCAGTAAGCCCAAATCTTTGAACTTCAACTCTTTACTTAATAGTTGATGGGTGCCGATCACGATATCGAGTTCGCCAGTTTTCAAGCGTGCTAAAATATCTTTGCGCTCTTCGGCTGTCCGAAACCGATTGAGCAAGCCGATATTAATCGGGTAAGGTGCAAATCTTTCTTTGAGAGTATGGTAATGTTGTTGCGTTAAAATCGTCGTCGGTGCGAGAAAGATGACTTGCTTATTGGCAGTAGTAACGGCTTTAAAGATTGCCCGAATTGCCACTTCAGTTTTACCAAAACCTACATCTCCACATACCAATCGATCCATCGGTCGATCGCTTTCCATGTCGCGCTTGACATCTTGAGTTGCTTTCAATTGATCGGGTGTCGGTTGGTAGCGAAATGAGTCTTCTAATTCTTGTTGCCATGGTGCATCGGGGGGAAATGAGAAACCGGCTTTTTGCGATCGCTCGGCGTAGAGTTTGAGCAAGTCGAATGCTAATTTCTTAATTGATTTCTTAACTTTAGCCTTCGTCTTTTCCCAAGCTTGTCCCGATAGTTTATTCAGTTCTGGCTTGGCACCCGCAGCTTGCCTAAATCTAGACAATACACCTAGCTGGTCGGCAGGAACTTTCAGCGAGCCATCGGCATATTGAATTGTTAAATAGTCCCGCAAAGTATCATCGGTTTGGATACTTTCAAACTTAATAAATCGCCCTAAACCATGATTGCGATGCACCACATAATCGCCGGGGCGCAATTTATTCGGATCTACTTGTTTGGATGCTGCTTGCCGCCGCTTGCGAACGTAGCTAAAACTGGCTAAAGATTGCTGTCCGAAAAACTCGCGATCGGTAACTACCACCATCCGAAATGTGGGCAGAATAAAGCCTTCTAATTCTGCTACTCCTGAATACTTAATCGCCACTGCCGTATGCTGAATTTGTAACTTATCGATCGCCGGAAAGTCGCGGGGATTGGGGACAAATTGGGCGGGACAATCGTGTTCTTGCAACAATGATACCGATCGCGATGGTTGAGCCGAAACTAACCAACTCGAAAAACTCTGTTTGTGATAACCGCGTAAAGTATCCGCGATTTTGGCAAACTGATGGGGAATTG
>NZ_JANPGM010000278.1:0-3732 GCF_031423935.1 Chamaesiphon sp. VAR_69_metabat_338 | reverse complement strand
CTGCTAGGCATCATTGCGATCGGTACATTTGAGCCAGTTGTCTGGGCAGCGATCCCAGCAAATCAGCCGGTAGTCAGTGTCACGCCCCAGTTATTAGCTGCCGAGCCGGGTTTTGCTGGTATTCTAAGCGGCAATAGTGTTCCCACCACCATCAAGCTGAAAGATTTGACTCCCGAATGGCGGGCGATGAGCACCCACGGTCAGGTCGAGATTGGTAATTTTCAAGCCTTTGTAAGTTTGTTTGGGAATGGTTCGTTTGCCAGTAACTATTACACCAAAGGCCAAACCGTTACTGTTGGTTCCGAAACGTATATCGTGGCGTATAGTTTGCTATCTTTGCCCGAAAAAATTTCGCCAGAGCTATCGCTGAATTTATCGCTCCTGAACCTGAAAACGATCGGGAGCATGAGCAATGTTCGGTTGTTTGAGACGGTAGCTGAAACTAAAGTTTTAGAAGCGCAGCTAGCCAGCCTTCAGTTTGTGAATATCTTTGGCGGTAGTAAACCTGGAGCTGAAGAAAAGCCCGCCGAGACACCAGCAGCCGAGCCGGAGGTCAGACCGGCTGAAGTCCAACCTCGGCCTACAATCCGGCGGAAGCGGTTCCGTTCCAATCGCCAATATCGTCGCAGACAGATGAGAAGGAATACGAGAAGAACGATGTCGAATTCTCGTTAAGTTAGTTGGGAGTCGCAACTCCTAGCTCACCCGCCGCGCGATCTCATGCGTCATTAGATCGTAAGCCATCTTCGTATTGGGAAAAATCGATCGAGCGGCTTGCAAGAGATCGTCTAAAACGATCGGGTTTCCAGGTGCGTAACGGGGGCTAAAATGCGTCAAAATTAGTTCTTTAGCTCCCGCACCCAAAGCCACCTGCGCGGCCATCGTCGAGGTAGAATGCAGCCGGTCAAAGGCCATCTCGGCATCTTCATGGGCAAATGTAGACTCATGAATCAACACATCCGCATCGACAGCAAGTTCGATCGAGTTTTCACAAAATACGGTATCGGTACAGTAGACAAACTTGCGCCCGATTTCGATCTCGCCACATAAGTCGCGCCCATTAATGACCCTGCCGTCTGGCAAGGTGACAACTTCTCCATTTTTTAACTTGCCATAAATCGGCCCCGAGGGAATGCCTAATTCCTTGGCTTTATCTAGGTTAAATCGACCGGGTTTGTCAGTCTCGCTGACCCGATAGCCATAGGCTGGTACCTTGTGCTTGAGCGGAATGCAAGTAACGGTAAAATCTGCTTCCCGATGTACGACCCCAGGCTCGATCGTGTGTACCTTAATCGGGTAGTTAAAATGAGTGTAGGAATACTTTTGACACGCTCGCAGATATTCATCTAACCCCTTGGGGCCATAGATATCGATGCGATCGGGACTGCCCGCCATTCCGTAAGTAGCTAGCAATCCCATCAATCCAAAAATATGATCGCCGTGCAAGTGCGTGACAAAAATCCGCCGAATCTGGCTGATTTTGACATCGCAGCGTAATAATTGATGTTGGGTAGCTTCACCGCAGTCGAATAGCCACACTTCCGACCGTTGTGGCAGATTGAGCGCGATACTAGAAACATTGCGCGCCCTGGTGGGGACACCAGAAGATGTGCCGAGAAAAGTAATTTGCACGTGATTCGACTCTCATTGGCGATCGGCTACACCAACAAGTTGTTGGCGTAGCTCCAATTATAAATGAAGAAACCAAGTTTCCAGTCAAGGGTAGACGATCGACCACCTAGAATAGTAGGGTGATGAAGATTATAGAGAGCGCAGCTAATTAATATCGCCAATCCCTATCCCCTACCCTCTACTCTCTATCCCCTATCCCCTACCCTCTATCCCCTAAATGAAGATCGACTCCGGCAACAACACAGAAGACCCCAGAATCGAGCTAGTACCGCTGATTGACGTTATTTTCTGTATTTTGACGTTTTTCTTATTAGCTGGACTACAGGTAGCCAGACAGCAGGCGATTAGCGTCGATATTCCTAGTGCTACTAGTGGCACCCCCGCTGCGCGAGAACTATTAATGGTCAGTCTCAATGATGCCGGACAACTATTTCTAGAGCAGCAGCCAATGCTTGCACCCGGACAGTTGGTTGAAGCAGTCAAACAGTATCGCCAATCGCGTCCCAATAGCTCGATCGTGCTGTACGCTTCCAAACAAGTCAGTTATAACAAAGTCGTCGAAGTCCTCGATGCCCTCAGAGGGGTGGCTGGCGATCGCGTCGCCCTAGCCACGTTGCCCTCTAATACTGTCGCACCCACGCCTCCAGTCATTCCCAACCCGACAGGCTCCGGCTATCCCTCCAATCCCGATCGAGGTGTGAATCCCGATCCTGGCACAACTCCCACCACTACTCAGCCAAACACTGGTGTCGTCGCGCCCATCCCTGGCGCAGCCGTAGCACCGACGCAAGTCGCTCCTACTACGATCCAACCTACTCCCACCGCCACAACTCCAGCGATCGTGCCGACAGCAAGTCCCAGTCCAGCTCCCAGCAAGTCCCCGTAGCGATCGAGACATCCATCACTCGATCGAGCCAAACCATGATTCATGCTTCAGTGCTAGACTTGGCTCGATCGGGTCAATTTGGCTGTGTTGAGGTAAAAGATCTAGCCACCGCCGTCGTAGTTAGTAACTTAGATGGGGCGAGAAAAAGATCGAATCTCTACGGCAAGAAGATAGATTGTCCGTTCGTAGGTCGATCGCCGCTTAAAATTTGAAAGTGTGTATTCAAAAGATGTCAAGTTTTGGATTCAAGCTCAAACTTTTTTCCAGAACTCTACAAAAAATTCAACATTGTCGAGTGGTTCGACTTCATGTTCTACTTCTGGTAAAACGATGCCCTGACGATCTCGATTCTCCGCTGGAGAGGCTCCGCCAACGAGGATTATTTCAGTATGATATGGGTCGTGAATTCGATACCGCAAACTACCTAATTGGACATAAATCTTGCCCCACACGCCTTTGGTAATCGTGTGTCGCGCTCTCAACCCCTGTGGAATCGAATCGTTGGCAAACAAGGGTGTGCGTCGATACGGAGCATAGCCCGTTGGGATTTCTTGCCTGTCGCACAACACACAATTGAGGAACTGTCCGATCTGTGCTAGTCTTCCTGCTGCAGTAATTACCCAAGGACGTGGAAAAAAGGGCGGTTCGTGACGGGTATGTTGGCAATGTCCGCAGTCTAATTCTGCTACCCAATGTTGCTCTAAATCTTGATGAAATCCGACAATCGATCGATGCAATGTTAGTCTCCTTTATACTTTTAATGTATCAGTCTAAATTTCATTTTTGTAAATCTGTCCTCGTTCTACCTGAGTAACATTCGATCGGGTTACTCGATCGACCTCATCTTCATCGATCGACCAATCGGATGATTGGGTAATAAAAATAGCAACTTTCATTGTCAATGATGATTTTGTCAGCAAATGCGGTGGTGCTGAATTTAGGAACTATTGATTCTAGAGACGATACCCGAACTTGAAAGTAGGGGCACGGAGCGCACATCAGCACCGCCCGATCGTGGATATTTTTCAGAGCTTCTTCACAAGTTCCCCAAATTGTTGGTCTAGAATTGAAGATATTGAAAATCTGCCTATCGCCATTAGAGGATTGGATTATGCTCGGTACCGCCCCCAGCTTGATGACCGAACCAGCTCGCGATCGAGCATTTATTCTATGGTTTGATGAAGTTGGCATCAACGATCTCCCGCTGGTGGGCG
>NZ_JANPGM010000277.1:0-6217 GCF_031423935.1 Chamaesiphon sp. VAR_69_metabat_338 | reverse complement strand
ATCCGTCAACACGCCATCGACATCAAAGATAAAACCCCGAATATCTGTAGCTGAAACAACTGAGGGCGAGAGATCGAAGTTGTGCCAGGTGCCGTGCCAGTTCAGTTTAAACTTGAGTCGAGTCCAATTCGGTGGCAGATGGGGAGTCGCGACGGGGCCATTTTCCGTCAGGTGCATCCCGCCGAAACCGAATACTACGGCTTGCCAGACACCGCCAGCCGAAGCTGCATGAATGCCGTCTTCGGTGTTACCGAAAGTATTTTTGAGATCGATCGTCGCCGCCCGCATCAAGTGTTCGTAGGCATCTGCCGATTTATTCAGGTTAGCGGCGAGGATTGCTTGAATGGACGAACCGAGGGATGAGCCTTGGGTAATATCGGTGCGGGGAGTGTAGTAGTTCCAGTTTTCCTGCAAGATGTCGTGACGATCTGCAAATTCTGGCGTTTTGAGCAGCAGGTAAAGCAGCATCAATACGTCGGGTTGCTTGATGACTTGGCTCTGATTGGTTTTCACCATACCAAGGATGGATTGAATCGACTTGGTGCGCGGTTCGTAGTCGCTCAAGTCGATATCCTGGAGCGCGAAAAACCCCTCGAATTGCTCGATTAGCAATGTTTGAGGATTATAAGGAATGTACATCAGCGAAATCGTCGAGTGAAGAGCTAGTAGCTGCACTGGCGTGAGCTGTAGCTGTTGGCTGAGTTCGTTTGCCCGCGCTGGAAACGTTTCTTGTAGCCACTCATAGACAACAATCGCCTTTTCGAGATGCCACTGCACCAGCCGATTGGTGTAGGCATTATTTCTGACTTCTTCGTGGTATTCATCGGTACCAATGACCCCACACAGTTCGTAGCGTTGTTGCTTTTCATGCCACTCCACCCGACTCAGCCAGAAGAGGGCAGTATCGAGGATGATTTCGGCTCCGCGATCGCGCATCCACACATCATCGCCCGTTGCTCGCCAGTATTGCCAGACAGCATAGGCAATGTCGGCACTAATATGAATCTCACGCTCCCCATTCCAAATTCGGACGGGTTCTACATAAGGATCGCTCGACAGCGACCATTTAGGTGTCATCTCATCGCCAGTTGCCGCACTTTCCCAGGCAAACATCGCCCCTTTATAACCAGCATGGGCGGCTTTGCGCCTTGCTCCCTCTAGGGTGTCATAGCGATAATTGAGGAGGCTGCGGGCGATCGCAGGTTGCGTCCAAATGAAAAAGGGCAAGATAAAAATTTCGGTATCCCAAAAGATATGTCCCCGATACCCAAATCCCGATAGGGTTTTGGCGGGAACGCTGTCAGGGTCGGTATTTAGTGACCCCTGAGTAGTACAACCACCAATAAAAAGTTGAAATAAGTTGTAGCGGACGGCTAATTGAGCGGTAATATCGCCCTCAATCTCGATATCGCTGTATTCCCAAACTCGATCCCACGCCTGTTGATGGGCGGCGAGGAGGATCGGATAAGCTGGCAGTCCGGCTAATTTGGTCTGAGCCGCCTGAACTGGCGATCTGGTTTCGCGGGACGTAAAGACCGTTACCACCTTCTCCACGCTGATGCTTTGCCCCATTGTGGCGACGAAAGTGGTTGTCAAGGTGGGACAGTCGGGTGTGTTTATGACCTGAGATTTTGCATCGGAGCCAATCGCAGTCATTTTCGCAGCCATACCGAGTTCGATCTGGGTGCTGCGGGTACGAACGTGGAGCCAGACTCCTTGCTCTGTCTTGCCTCTGTCGAGATGCTCCCAGTGGTCGAAGCCTTGATTTTCGGGATAGCCATTAATACTGGACTGCACCTCGATGGTGCCATCAAAATCGAGCGGCGTAATCTCACAGCGCAGTGCTAATACTTGTTCGTCTGCCAAGCTTGCAAACCGATCGAACTTTAAATCTATGGTATTGCCAATCGGACTGCGCCAGCGGATCGATCGACTCAAAACCCCATGTCGCAAGTCCAGTCGCCGCTCGTAGGCAAGAATTTCACCAGCATCTAACCGGAACTGTTCGCCATTAATAATGACCACCAATAACAGCCAATCGGGACAATTTGCCAACTCGGTATAAACCACGGGGATATCGTCATAAACCCCATTAATTAAGGTAATTGGTAACGCATGAGGATGACCTTCCTCAAAGCTGCCCCGCGTCCCTAAATAACCGTTACCGATCGTAAATACGGTTTCTCTGGCACGCAATTTTGTTAGGTCGAATTCAGGTTCGATTAGTGTCCAGTCGGTGTAAATCAATTCGCGAGGACGGATGAGAGTATTCATGCTGTTGACATAATGGGACTGGAGACTAGTCGTATTTCGCAATTGGTCGCATCTGTCACGATTTTCGATAGCCAGAGGCTCTCGGTTACGAATCAAGCGGCTTGTTTTACCCAATCATGTTCGCGTAAATAGGATTCAAAGTCAGTCGGGGCGGGAAAATTGCTTTTCAACTGGGCTAAATCTGCTCCAAACCCGACGTTCTCAAACCAGCGAAACATCGCGGTCATTTCCGCTCCAGCTTGCTGCTCGAATGCTGCAAACGGTATTTGCTGGTAGGCGACATTTTTGCCTAAAACGCGGGTAAATGCCGCCGCAACTTCTGGCATCGTCATCTCCCCGCTGGCGACTTCGAGTGCGCGATTGGCAAAATCTGTGGGACGCTGGAATACCTCGGCGACCATTTCGCCATAATCTTCTTCAGATAATTGTTGCAATTTGGTATCGGGACTCAGCGGTTGGGACAGCGTTCCGGTTTCAACGATCGAACGCATCCCGTTATAGTTGAACAGGAAGTATACTGGGCGCAAAATCGTATGTGGTATGCCGCTGGCGCGGACATATTCTTCGATTTGAAACTTGCTATCGAAATGCGGCACGCCAGTTTGACGTTCTGCACTACCCACCGAACTGTAAACAAAGTGTTCGATCCCCAACGCTTTGGCAACGTCTACCAACGCCTTGCCCTCACGGATTTCGGCTTCAAAGCCATCATCGTGTCCCTGCACCGAAAAAACGCCATAAACACCTTGCATCGCGTGTTCTAGTGAAGCTTGCTGGTCGAGATCGCCGAGGAAGAGTTCGGCACCCAATCGTTTGAGGGCAATTGCTGAGTGCTTATTTTTGTCTCGGACTAAGGCACGAACATTGAATTTTCCCCGTTTTAAAAGATGATGAGCCACTGCGCCACCTTGATGTCCAGTTGCACCAGTCACGAGAATTGTGCGATCGGAGGTTGCCATTTTTATGTACCCAATTGTTGGTGAATTCTTGACGTGTAAGTTGTCGAGATTTGATTAGCTGAGGATTTGTTCGAGTTCGATGATATTGCCGTCCGGATCGCGAATGCAGGCAGTAAGCAACCCGCCAGTTAGCCCTTCCTCTGGGAATTGCCAAGGACTGCTGAAGATAGGAACGCCTTTGGCTTTCAACTGAGCAATCGTGTCATCAAGATTGGGCACGGCAAAGGTCAAGATTATTTTGGCATCGCGACGATCGTAAGTTGCCGTTTCAATCGAGTCGATATAATCTGCCAACCGCGCGCGATTGAGAATCGTAATTTTAGTTGTGCCGGCATCCAGCTCGGCATATTCCTGGGCATCGTTAGCAAAGGAGACTTTAAACCCTAGAACATTCTGGTAGAAAAGCTTACAATCTGCATAGTTTTCGACATTCAATCTAGTGCAGATATATGTAAGATTCATCTGATTGGCTGGAGCTAATCGATCGCTACTAGCTATAGCTACCGTTTTTCCTGGCGAACTTAATGGCAAAGGTTCGACTGGTTGTAACTGGACTAATGTTTGTGCCCCTGTAGCATCACTAATCCAAACTGCCAACATCCGTCCGCTTTCACTTTGTCCCGTTAAGACTTCAATTGGTGCATCGACGGTGTGAGCGTAAGTGACTTCGTTTTTACCTGTTTCAATCACCAGATCGTTACCCTTGCCAGGTCGATTCTCATTCTGAGAGGCTCCGCCAACGTAAACCATTGCCATCAACGGCGCATTCTGAATTAATTCTTCATCGCCGAGTTCGGAATTCATAATCTCAATTGAGATATGTCGCCCCCGATTACCATCGGAAAACTGGTCGAAAAATTCACCCCAGCGTTCTTGAGGAACAGATTTTGTTAGTTCGATTTGATTTAGCATGTGTTTTTGTATTGATATAATTGGCATCTAGCTAGTTCAGATCGTTGAAGGCATCTTGCGTAGTCAGATCGGCGATCGTCGCCTGCTGTGACAGGTAGATTAGGTGTAGCTCGGCTAGTAATTGCTTGGCCCGATTACCGAAGGTAGGCTAAACGCCAACGATCTCAATATTTTGGAGCTGACAGCAAAATATTGAATGAGCAAATTGTTTTTCAAAGGGCAAACTATTCATGATTTTATTGCTTATTTATGCTTGGCATAGCAGAAAAAATGAGCGGTCGTCATGATGCTCAGAGCGGTCGATCGCTGTTCGATTAGACTGGGCGTATTCCTTTCTCCCATGTCCAAGTCAGTTTGGTGCCGCGAACCCTTCATGCTATTTTGGCTGGTTATTATGCGCAGTTTTATGGCTTGCCGTCATATCGCTTGGGGTCTTTCTTTTGCTTCTTGGTTTCATCCAGTGGTGCTTTGGGCTTTTTGGTTTCTTTGTTGCCTTTTTTCTCTTTTGACATTACAGTTCGCTTTTTTTGGTAATAGTTTGGATGTTACTTATTTCCTAGTGGTGAAAATTGAGATTAGTGAGTCACTTGTAACACTAACTTGCCATAGTGATGACCGTGCTGGCTGAATTCTTGGGCTGCGGCGGCAGCTTCGAGTTCAAAAGTTTTTTCGACAGTTACTTCGATTTGGTGGGCATCGATTAACTGGGCGATCTGTTGGAGTTCTCGCTCGGCTTTGGGATCGAGCACAACAGCAACCGCTCGGATACCTGCTGGAATCCCCGCTGCTGGGACACCAACCGTCGATACCAAAATGCCACCGTGACGGATGACTTGCCAAGATCTCGCCTGGGTTTCCCCACCGACTAAATCGAGGACGACAGCGACATCTTGCACCTGTTGCTCGAAGGGTTGGGCATGATAATCGAGGACGAGATCGGCTCCTAAGTTTTTTACGTAGTCAAGATACTCCACCGCTGCGGTGGCGATAACCCGTGCGCCCTTTAACTTGGCAAGCTGAATGGCATAACCACCGACACCACCTGCGCCACCGTGAATCAGTAGCGTCTGCCCTGAATGGAGATCTGCTTTATCAAATAACGCTTGCCAAGCCGTCATTGCCGCACTCGGGACAGCGGCAGCATGGATGTAGTCGAGGGTATGCGGTTTGGGCGCGAGTGCCTCGGCATAGCACAGTGCGTACTCCGCATAGGCTCCCGAAAGCTGAAGATCGGCAATACCATAAACATCCTGTCCTGGGTGTAACGTCGTTACGCCACTGCCCACTGCTGCCACCACGCCAGCAATATCCTGACCGATAATTACGGGTAAAGGCAGATCGAACATTTGCTTAAAGTAGCCCTCGCGAATCTTCCAGTCGATTGGGTTGACACCCGCTGCATAGACGCGTACCAGCACTTGACCAGCTTGAGGTTCGGGGCGTAGGACATCATCGTAATGGAGATTTTCCACCCCGCCATAGGCATGAATGCGGATTGCTTTCATCGTTGTCACGATCGTGTACTCCTAATGAATAAAATCGGTGTCTGGTGTTATTGACGCGTTTCATAATCGTTATTATCCGATCGAAAATTATGTTATTAAGTTGCCATCTGTCATCGAAGTTTTTGTAGTCAAATACTCCGATAACAGATGGCAACTAAAACAACTATTTTGATAAATTTATAATGCGAATTTATTAACATTCATCTTAAGCTAGGGTTGTGAGGATCTCGTGAGGAGAGAATCTTCGATCGACTAATATCAAGAGTATTTATCTTAATATTTAATTTATCATTTTATGAGTTTTGCGTGCTAATCATAATCAACATTGTCTAATTTGTATGTATACATATCAACAGATTTTAATTGTCAACCTTTAATATAACCTCACTCAAAAGGGGTAGATAAAACTAAAAATTATTTATTAAATTGCCATCCAGACTTACCCGCATCCAACGGCCGCAGACAATTCTCCAACTGTTCGACTAGCGTTTATGTGACAGCGATGCAAAAGTCGCACTGGAATCGCCAGCGCGGCGGGTTGCCATGTTATCGATCCAGCCCATCTAG
>NZ_JANPGM010000276.1:0-3551 GCF_031423935.1 Chamaesiphon sp. VAR_69_metabat_338 | reverse complement strand
TTCAAACCAATGATGCCACCCTTCTTGAGGACTATTCGATTGACAACTTTGCCAAACATTAATAATTCTGCCCAGTGGCTGAGATTGGGTTCGTGTCCGACTAAAGCTAGCGTAGAAATCGATCGATCGGTCGTTCGATCCTGCCACCACGTCAACCATGCGGGTAGATTGCCCTGCGGTTTCAACTCCTCGGCGATCTCCACTTGCATACTAAGTTGCTTCTCCATCAAAATCTCAGCAGTTTGGTGCGCGCGGATGAGGGGACTGGAGACAATCAGATCGAATGTTACATCTAATTCGCTCAAGCGATCGGCAACTTGAGCAATTTTTTTACGTCCTACTTTAGTAAGCGACCTCAGCGCATCCCGATCGATCTCACTCTGAGCTGACAGATCGAGATCGGCAGCCGCGATCGATTCCAGATCTACGGCAATACCATGACGAATTAAGTATAAATACATATAACTTACCGAATGTTTGATACTTATTGTGAATCTTGGTGCAACAAATATTGCAGCTTAATGCGATAATCACCAGTGGGTAACTGGTTTACGATTTATTGTTTATTGATACATATTGGTATCCGTAGGGAATTCTAAAATGGATGGTAGATATATCGATCCGATCGAAGGTGCAGTAGTTATGACAGAGCCACATCTTAATGAGTTTATCCGCCCCAAACGGCGATTTCATTGGGAAACTTTTTTACCCAAGCGCAAAGCTTGGATTCAAACCTTAATTTTATTACCTTTCGGACTGCCGATCGGTAATTTTCTCGGTGCCAGTTGGCAATTTGCAGTTAATGCAGTCATCGAAGATCGTCAATACCCGATCGGGATTTTGGCGATGTGCATGAGCTTATTACTGCCTAGTTTAGTATTTGCTTTTCTGTTTCAATGGGGTCGGGCGATAAGGTGCCAACAGGCAACAACGTGGTACCCTAATGCGCGCGCGCTCGGATCGGGTCTGTATGCGACCTTGACGATCGCGACATCATTTGGCATCGTTCAATTGTGTACTCACAGTCTGGGCATTTGCGGCAATCCGGCTTGGAGTGGCATCGGCCAAACTTTACTGTGTAATCTCGATGGCTATGGCTTTGAATCCAAATCTTGGTTTGGTGCGTGGTTTATCGTCGCGGCTTACTGCTACCAAGCACAAGGCGCGATAAAATCTAGCTATCGCACCCTCTTCCGGCGACAGGATACAGCAGCAAGGTTTGCACTAGCGGCACGATCGACCGATCTGCCCGATTTTAACTCAGTAGCGGCGGCTAGCGACGACTTTGGCGATCGTCTACCGATCGACACGATCGGCCACAACCGCGAAGACTAGACTCTAAGTTTTCGACCCAGTGCTAAAATATGACGGTATCCAGGTCGCACGAGCACGCCGTAAGGCGATCGCCACTCAAGTAAATTGCTAAACCGAAATCATCATCATTTTAGACTGGGTAATTGGTGTCAAACCTTCGTGGGGACGCTCGTCTGTCTGGGGTGTTGGGGACAGTTGCCTAGTGTCGCCAACCCCGCTAGTGCCGCACCTGTAGTCACACAGCAGCCAGCACCAGCGAGCCAGCCAGCACCCGCAAGCCAGTCGGCACCTAATCCGGATGACTCACTCGATCTGAGTCCAGAAATTATCAATGGTAGCCCCGTTTTACAAAAATGGCGCAAGGGAATTCCCGATGTCCTGGATGAGATTAGAAACGACCCCAGTTTTCGGACGCGAGTCAAAGTTGGCTACTCGCAATATCCATCCACTGCCCAAACCGGCGGGTTGCATCTGGCAGTAGATGACGTCTTCTTCGGACGCAGCGGATTTGCAGCTAGTGCCAACTACAATTCAGGCGGTAGTCGCAGTGCGTATGGTGTAGACGCGCAATACTATCTCTTACCGCTAGGTGGCTATATTAATATCGCCCCGATTGTCGGCTTTCGCCATCTCCAAACCGATAAATATAACCGCGATGGTTTAAATCTCGGTCTCAAATTGATGCTCGTCCCTTCGCGCGGCGGCGGAGCCGATATCGCCCTGAGTCAAAGCTGGGTAGGTTTGGGTAGTAGTACTGAGACGGGTTTGACGACTCTGTCCGTCGGCTATGCCCTGACTAATCACCTGCGGTTATCGACAGATATCCAACAGCAAAATGCCAAGGAAAATTATGATAGTCGGGTCGGGATTGGGGTGGAATGGATGCCTTAACGCGGCTCGCAACTGTGGATCTGGGGCAAAGTTTGGCAAACATCCCAGCCACAGCTACGAGCGATCGCTAGCAGTGCGAGATTTTGAGTTAGGCTATTGACAAACTATCGTACCTATGGGATGATAATAAAGGTCAGAAAACACCTATTGCGGGTGTAGCTCAGTGGTAGAGCGCAACCTTGCCAAGGTTGATGTCGCGCGTTCGAATCGCGTCTCCCGCTTAAAGATTGAAAAATCCTTGTTAAAAAGTTAGCTAAAGTCTCCCAAGTTGGGAGACTTTTTTATATGCTATGAAAATAGCAGCGATTGCTGTAACAATGCAGCCGATCGAGCGAGCCAGATTACCAGATACAGCGTGACACCTCCTCAACAGCAAAAAATTTATTTAGACCAAGAATATCCCTGTCCCTGTCATCCCCAAGGTCAACTCCAACAAATCGTCCTCACCGAAGCCTTTGGCTGCAATCGCTGTCGGCGCATTTTTGTCCTGCAATCAGATGGCTTGACGATCGAGGAATTAGCAGCTACTTATCCCTACAAACGACGTTATTATTGGAACGGGAAACGGTTGCAGTCAATCAGATCCCTCCCAACAGGAAATTTTTGGGCAGTAGCGAGTTGGCGGGAGAGTTGCGCGCTATGGTTACAATGTCTGGGCGTAATTGCCTTAATACTGGTAGTATTTCAACTTTATTGTCGAGTAACATTAACTAGTCCGATCCTTAATCTTGTACTATCAATAGCGATAGCTATTGTTGTCCTCGTCGTTATTACGCTCTGGTTATGCGACCAAGGTTAAACACCTCTACTTATGGAACATGCGAATACCAGCCCCAGTTTAGCTAGTGTCTTATCTGAGTCCGTGCAAGCTGGACGCTTGCTCGCGCTCAGTAGTACCCAGCAGCGCGAGCAAGCGATCTGCTCGGTGGCGACAGCCTTACGGGCAGATTTTCATGACATTCTCGAAGCCAATACCCTCGATCTAGAGGCCAGTCGCCAACTAGACCTCTCAGACCTGCTATTGGAGTGGTTGAAACTGACTCCCGAACGCCTGCAACGCTATATCGATTTGTTGTATCGCCTAGGCGAACTAGCCGCGATCGCGGGCAACAATGATGTCTGTCCGCCCGGTGGAGATCGACATTGTTACAGCCAGGTAAAACCGTTAGGGACGGTAGCTTTTATTTATGAGTCCTTACCAGAGCTGGGTGCGATTGCAGCGGGAATGACTCTCAAGACCGGGAATAGTCTGATTCTGCGGGGTGGGGATGAGGCATATCATACCAATATTGCGCTGGTTGGGGCGATTAGGCGAGGCTTAGAGCAGGCTGATTTTCCGCCTAATG
>NZ_JANPGM010000275.1:0-12849 GCF_031423935.1 Chamaesiphon sp. VAR_69_metabat_338 | reverse complement strand
ATCTGTTCGGAAATCGCACTATAAAGTGTCAAATCCCCTGAATGTAAGCGTGCGACGGTTAGACCCGCATGCACTCGATCGACGATCCTCTCGACAATCTGTTCGAGGGTGAGATCGCTAGTTTTGATAATTTCGGCATCTTGACGAGCTTGCTGGAGGAGGCGATCGGGGATGAGCGAATCTGCATACACAATTACATCCGCAGTTGCAATAATTCTCTGTCCTTTGACAGTTAACAAGTCTGGATCTCCAGGCCCAACGCCAATTATATAAACCTGGGTAATATCTGTCGAAAGATAGAAGAATTCATTTTGACTACTTTTAAACATTTTTTGATTGTAATTTAGAGTTAACAGTCTTTTTAGTCTCGATATTAATGCTATTACATTAATGCTACTAAATATGAACGAAAACACTCTCGATCGCAGCGATACCTACAGATACTTATTTACCGTATTTACACCGACTTATAACCGAGCGCACACCCTCAGTCGCGTTTATGAAAGTCTGTTATCGCAAACAGAGCGTGATTTTGAATGGTCGATCGTGGATGATGGCTCATCTGATGGAACGCGATTAAAGGTTGAAGGTTGGCAGCAAGAAAATCGCTTTCCGATTAGATACATCTATCAAGAAAATCAAGGCAAGCACATTGCCACTAATCGAGGTGTCAGTGCTGCTCGAGGCGAACTGTTTTTAACCCTTGACTCGGATGACTCTTGCCGTCCAGAAGCATTAGAGCGGTTTAGGTATCACTGGGACAGTATTCCAGCCGATCGCCAAGCTAATTTCTCTGCTGTTACTTGTTTGTGCGAAGATGAAAATGGCCGGATTGTGGGAAGTAAGTTTCCATTCGATCCCACAGATTCTGATTCTTTAGAAATCCATTATCGGTTCCATATGACCGGAGAAAAATGGGGATTTCATCGAACTAGCGTCATGAGCGAATTTCCTTTTCCAGAAATAACCGGCTGTAATTATATTCCCGAAAATATTGTCTGGTCGGCGATCGCCAAGAAATACAAAACTCGCTTTGTAAATGAATCGCTGCGCGTTTACCACACTGGCGAAGATCGAGCCACAGATCCAGGTAGACTCGTCCGGATGTTAACTAAGAACTCCCGCGCTCATGCATTATTTCATCAAGAAGTATTGAATAAAGAGTTAGGCTTTTTCTCGATCGCGCCCAAAAGCATTGCAGCGTCTGCCGTTCATTTCTCTCGGTTTTCTTTTCATGCTAAGTACAACATCCGCACGCAATTCAATCGCTTAAAGGCTTTGGGCGGTAAAATACTATGGCTAATTTTTCTACCCGTTGGCACCCTAGTTTATCTAAAAGATCGAACTAAAATCAGAGCATTGAATTCCAGCGAGTTACAAAAAAACAATTCGATCGATAGTAGTGGAAGTCTTGTTTGATTTTGCGATCGTAAATTCAATCTGTCGCAGCCGATCTTTGCTCTCGATCGGCAGCATTGCTAGCTAGCAACTTGGGTTAAAATAGAAAAAAGGAAATTCTGAGAGTACAGCTCCCCATCAAATGACTGCGAACAACATTCAATTACTTAATATCGGTGTCAGCCTATTATTGGTAGTCATGACATTCTTGTTTATCATCCGCATCGTCTTAACTTGGTACCCCCAAGTCGAAAGCCAAAAATTACCATTTAGCCTAGTCATCGCCCCAACCGAGCCATTCCTAGCTCCGTCTCGCAAAGTAATTCCGCCGATTGGTGGTGTCGATATTACCCCCATCGTCTGGGTGGGCATCGTTAGTTTGATCCGCGAAGTTTTAGTCGGACAGCAAGGCATCATCACCATGCTCGCTAAATAATCTCTCCTCCCCGCGCCCCGCCCCCCGCCTAACTACTAGCGCGAATCAATTCCACGGCATCTCGTCCGTCAGAATCTTGAAAATAAACTTTAATCTGCTCCTCCCGCGCCGTTGGTAATTTCTTCCCGAAAAAATCTGGGTGGATCGGGACTTGGCGATGGCCGCGATCGATCAAAACTGCGAGTAGAATATGTGTTGGTCTACCATATTCAGTGACGGCATTGAGTGCCGCTCGAATCGTGCGTCCTTGGTAAATGACATCATCGACCAAGATGACAGTCTTATCACTTAAGTCTACGGGCATATCGGTTTTCCCTGGCGTACGGACGGCAATCAGATCGAGATCGTCGCGATAAAAGGTAATATCTAGTGCCGCCACCGCTACTTTGACACCCTCTAATATTTCAATCTGTTTCGCCAGCATATTGGCAAAGGGAACGCCTTTTTTTTGCACGCCTACTAATACCACCTGCGACAAATCTCGACAGCGTTCGACAATCTCTGAGGCCAATCTGATCGACGTTCTCCGGATTTCATCAGCAGACAGAATTTCAACGATAGAACTGGGCATGTTGGTGCAAGGGGATAGGGGATAGGGTTCAGATCGTGTGCTTCCCAAGCCACTGATTTCTAAGATTATACTTTGACCACAGAAGACATAACTGTCAATCTCGATCGCCTTCCAGATCGTGTCGAAAATCGTCCAGATATTGCAGAATATTAAGCTTATCTCGATCGCCCTACCAACTGTTAACCTTTTTGCCTAACCTGGATACAGGGAAATTAGTCGATCGTTGGCAGCTAGGAGCAGATCGCTGTCGATCGAGTATTGCGGCATAATGTCTCAACAAGATCGCCCTCACACTAATTTATAAATACCTAATACCTAATTTCATGGCATATCAGTGGTTTAAATCTTTTCATATTATCGGTTTTACAGTTTGGTTCGCTGGCTTGTTTTACTTGGTCAGATTGTTTATTTACCATGTCGAGGCAAACGACAAGCCCGAACCCGCACGGAGCATTCTCAAAGAGCAGTACCAAATTATGGAACAACGGCTCTATAGTATCATCACTACGCCAGGGATGTTATTAACGATCGCGATGGCGATCGGGATTATTTCCACAGAGCCAGATATTATTCATCAACGTTGGTTGCACATCAAAATTAGTTTAGTAGTTCTATTAATTGGCTATCATCACTATTGCAAAAGCTTGATGAAAAAGCTTGCAGTAGATGAATGTAAATGGAGCAGTCAGCAGTTGCGCGGCTTGAATGAATTACCGACACTATTCTTGGTCGCGATCGTGTTACTAGCGATATTCAAGAATAATTTACCCACCGATTTAACTGGATATTTAATTGTCGGTTTAGTCGTACTAATGGCAGCGACAATTCAACTCTATGCCCGCAAGCGTAGATTAGATGCTGAAAAATTAGTAACGAACGAAATTTCTACGTCTGAAATCGGTGCATCCTAATCTTTGTTAGCATATATATCGGGTACCCACAAGCGACGTTTTTATGTCTAGGGTTCCCCCCGAATAAAAAAACGTCAAGACGGGGCACCCCTACGCAATTAACCTGTAGGGTTGCCCCTTGTGGGTACCCTCAGGACTTAGCTTTTACTTGCACCTCCTAACTCTCAACTCCCAACTGATGACTTATACATCTACAGATATTCAAGCAATCTTTAATCGAATTGCACCAGTATACGATCGATTAAATAACGATCTGAGTCTGGGGATGCATTGGGTATGGAAACAAATGACGGTATCTTGGAGTGACGCTCAAGCTGGCGATCGTTGCCTGGATCTGTGCTGTGGGAGCGGCGATATTACGCAACTTTTAGCCAAACGCATCGGTGCAACTGGAACGGTTATCGGTGCTGATTTTGCCCCCGCCCAACTCACGATTGCCGCCGAACGAATCGCTAAAATTTATCCCCCATTGGATAACATTAATTGGGTAGAAGCTGACGCTCTCAATCTCCCATTTGCCGATAATTATTTCGATGCCGCAACGATGGGCTATGGCTTGCGAAACGTTACCGATATTCCCAGATCTTTAGCCGAATTGCATCGAGTTTTGAAAACTGATGCCAAAGTTGCAATTCTCGATTTTCATCGTCCTAGTAATAATTTAGTGAGACGCTTTCAGCAATGGTATCTCGATACGATCGTCGTACCGAAAGCGGCACAACTAGGCATGACGGATGAATATGCTTATCTCAATCCCAGTCTCGATCGATTTCCCACTGGTGATGACCAAATAAAATTAGGATTGGCAGCGGGATTTAGTCAGGCAATTCATTACCCGATCGCCAGTGGTATGATGGGTGTCTTAGTATTGACTAAATAATCAAAGCAAGATCCCCGACTTCTAGAACTTAACTTTAGCCATTGCGAGGTTTTCGATCGCGATTAACTAAAGTTAGAATGTTATCAATCTAGATAAAACACCTATTTCAAATTATCGATAGAGTTTCTAACGATAGTTAGTAAATTGCAAAGCTACTGGCAGTTCTTCCTGCTTCAATCGCTGCATTACGCCTTGTAATTCATCTTTATCCTTGGCAGTAACGCGGACGACGTCGCCTTGAATTGAGGGCTGCACTTTTTTGAATTCGTCCCGAATTAGTTTGGAAATCTGTTTGGCAATTTCTTGACTGATGCCTTTTTTGAGGGTAATTTCTTGGCGAATACGATTGCCGCTGGAGGATTCAATTTTGCCGTAGTCAAAAATTTTCAGCGATAGATTGCGTTTGATGGCTTTGCTTTGCAGCATATCGTGGACGGCATCGAGGGTCATCTCACTAGCGGTATCGATCGTAATCTTATCTTCGGCTAGCTCTACAGTTGTTTTGGTATCTTTGAGATCGTAACGGCTGCCAATCTCCCGATTAGTTTGATCGAGAGCATTTACCAGTTCCTGTCTGTCGAAATCGCTGACAATATCAAAAGAAAATGTAGAAGCCATATGGGTGCTTAGTTAAGTAGGATCTGTGCTTAGTTATAAAAGGGAATAGGGGATAGGGGGTAGGGGGTAGGGAATAACCATCTACATCAATTGACAGCACGATCTTTATTGAGTAATTTTATTCCCACAGGGAACTTTTAAGTTATCATCCCAATAATATTTCTTACCCCTATTCCCTATTCCCTTTCCCCTCTCCCCTAATTCATCGTACTGGTGATGCTCATGGACATGAGGGTAAAGATGGCTACCGAACCGACTCCAAACATTAACGATCGACCGATCGGGAAATTAATGATATAAAAAATCGAATATAATAGCCGCGCTGCTGTAAAACCGATCGCACAATTGACTACCGTCGCTGACTCTTGATGGGTGGTATAAGCCATCAATGCCGCCGCACTATACAGTATAAATGCTTCCCAAGAATTTTGATGCGCCCAAGTTGCGCGTTTGCCATAATCTGGCATTTTGTCAAACGCTGCACGGGGAGCGGCAATATCGAACCCGACTTGAAAGCGGGTAATCGCCACTACTAAATAAGGAAAATAGACTAGAGCTGCCGCAGCCGCGATCGAACCGAGTAAAATTGTCGAAGTAGAGAGATTGGCGAAATTCATAACAGCAGATAGTGACGGCCAGCAGGCTAGGGCGAAATCGATCGATAGATTGGTTAATCGAAGTAAAATAGCGTGACAACTTTGCGTTGTTCTTCAGCCTCATGGCAAGTTTGCAGGAGAGTGTCGCTATCGTGGAAGGCAAAACAGATCAACTGCTGACAACGAGACACAATTTCCTGATTGCACAGCGCGCTGGCTTCACCCAATGACAAAGCATCGTTGCCAGGATTTTCCACCAGGTGCATCACATTCTGCAACTGATCTTGAGACTCGCGCGGTTGACGAGCGAGACTTTGGGGTAAAATCACGGTCAACATGTCGCGATCGGCACGAATAGCACCCCGAATTGCTGCCGAGTTTGTACCAGTCGCACCAGAGGTAATCAGGCGATTGCCAGAGAGTACTAGCGCGTAGCTCATCATCTCGATCAGATGCTGGTGAGTGATGGGGACATGGCGAGAACCCAGTAGGGCAATTTTTTTGGAGCCAGTCTGTTGAATCGTAGCGAGTTCCTGAGCCAGGGTATCGATTTCAGATACGTTAATCAAAGACGGTGCGTAGCTTAACAACTTTCCCAGTTTAGCACGATCGAGGATCGGAAATCGGTCTTAGGCTGGGGGTTGCAAGCATTCTTAGTAATTGTCCGCGATAAAACTCCGATCGCAGCTAAATCGGACTGATGGAGGGTGCCGCTGGCTGGAGATCGATGCTCTTGGTTGCTTAGTATTTGTAGTTAGTGACGAGCGTTTCTGAGATTTGTCCCCGCTTGTCACTGTGTGCATTAATTAGGCGGGTCGCCTGAATCGATTCAATCTTAAACTCTGGCTCTTGCCCGTACAATTCTATGACAAAAGGTGCTGAAGAATTAGAAAGCATAAACTTCACCCCTCGCTCGTGCAATCGGCAGCACAACTTATACAATTCAATTTGCTGACCTTCGTCGAATCTTTCGCGTGTATAAGCAGTAAAGCTTGCTGTTTTAGTCAAGGGTACGTAAGGCGGATCGAAATAAACTAGATCTCGATCGGTAACTTTTGACTCGATTGCGAGAAAATTACCATGGATTAATTCGACATCCTTGAGCACATGACTGCAAGCTCTCAAATTGTCGGCATCCAAAATTTTGGGATTCTTGTAAGTCCCAATTGGCGTGTTAAATTGCTGTTTTGAGTTGACACGGTGCAAGCCATTATAACAAGTTTTATTGAGATAAATAAAGCGGCTCGCTCTGCGAACGTTACTCCAGTCTTGATATTCTAAACTGCGATCGGCATCGCGCAGCGAGTAGTAATAATCTTTCTCATAAACATGTTTGGCTAAATCGACAATTAAGTCTTCAACACAATCTCTAATCGCACCATAGGCATTAATTAATTCACTGTTGATATCGACCAGACACGCCGAGCGATTTCGCAGCGAAAAAAATACCGCACCACCGCCGACGAACGGCTCGAAATAGCGATCGTATTCAGTAGGTAGCCGCTTAATAATTTCGGGTAATAGTTGTGATTTGCCACCCACCCATTTCAAAAAAGGCTTAACCCGTACTGGCGATCGCATCATAAATATAAGCAGCTTGAGGAAAATAATCGATCGAAGCGAGTAACTGGTAAATATGTGCTGGCTCCATGATGCCTGCCGCCAAACATCGATCGTCAGATCTAAGTATATTCGGAGACATTCATAGCCGATCGATCGGAAACTCATCAGCACAAGGATGAAATAACTCGATAACTTCGATCGACGCCAACAAGCCCTAAATCGTTACGGATATTGGTGTTTGGGTGGCTAGTGAGCCTCGATCGATAATGATGGTTAATTATGTGGAGTGATAAATTCGATAATTTCCTGTAACCTAAGGAAAGATCTAAGTTTAAATATATATTACGAACTGCGTCTATGATAGCAACTGCACTGAAACACGAAGTCAAAGATTTATCGCTCGCGCCCCAAGGCAAGCAACGGATTGAGTGGGCAGGACGAGAAATGCCCGTGCTGCGCCAGATTCGCGACAGGTTTGCAGCGGAAAAGCCCTTAGCGGGGATTCGCATCGTCGCTTGTTGCCACATTACCACTGAAACCGCTCACTTGGCGATCGCCATCAAAGCGGCTGGTGCTGATGCGATCTTGATTGCTAGTAACCCACTCTCCACTCAGGACGACGTGGCAGCTAGTTTAGTTGTCGATTATGGAATTCCAGTTTTCGCCTTCCGTGGTGAAGATGAAGCCACCTACAAACGCCACGTCCAAACCGCACTCGATCACCACCCCAACATCATCGTCGATGATGGTTGTGACGTAGTAGCCACCATGGTTCAAGAACGCCAGCACCAACTGAGCGAACTAATCGGTACTACCGAAGAAACCACTACAGGCATCGTCCGTCTCCAAGCGATGTTCAAAGCGGGCGTACTGACTTTCCCCGCCGTCAACGTCAACGACGCTGACACCAAGCACTTCTTCGATAACCGCTACGGTACCGGACAATCCACCTTAGATGGGATCGTGCGCGCAACCAATATTTTACTCGCAGGTAAAACAATCGTGGTTGCTGGCTATGGCTGGTGTGGTAAAGGTACTGCCATGCGCGCCCGTGGAATGGGTGCAAATACGATCGTGACTGAGATCGACCCCACCAAGGCAATCGAAGCTGTCATGGACGGTTAGCGTGATGACCATGGAAAAAGCCGCTGCTGTTGGCGACATCTTTATTACCGTTACTGGTAACAAGCACGTCATCCGTGGCGAACACTTTGACATGATGAAAGATGGCGCGATCGTTTGTAACTCCGGTCACTTCGATATCGAAATCGATCTCAAAGCTCTGGCTAGCAAATCGACTGGTGTCAATACCGTCCGTAACTTTACCCAAGAGTACAAACTCAATAATGGTAAATCCATCATCGTCATCGGTGAAGGCCGTCTGGTTAACCTCGCCGCCGCTGAAGGACACCCCAGCGCAGTGATGGATATGAGCTTCGCTAACCAAGCGATGGCTTGCGAATACCTCGTTAAAAACAAAGGCGAACTGACTCCTGGCATCCACTCGATCCCCGTCCATGTGGATAAGGAAATTGCGCGGATGAAACTCGAAGCCATGGGCATTCAAATCGATAGTCTTAATGCCGACCAAATCGATTATGCCAACTCCTGGACTTCGGGTACTTAATTTCGATTTCGAGCTAAGTTAATTAGTTTTTAAAAAGCATAGACCATAATTTGGTCTATGCTTTTTTATCGATCGACAAGCTAACTAGTCAAGGAATATTATAGGTAATATCAAAAAGAGTTAGTGCAAGAATTTTCAGCCCAATCTCCCAACTTATACGCGACAAATTTTGTTAGTTCCCCAGTCCCAAATGTAGTAACCCCTAATCCAACAGCGACTAATCCCGCCATTACAATTGGCCCACCAACTGCTGATGTCACTACCGCAGTTGCCGCAGCTCCAGCAGCATTGCTACCTAAAAAACCCGCAGCGGCTTGAGTCAATCCACCTAAACCCAATTGTGAAATGGCTGATGCAATTCCAGCATAGCCTGTTAACGATCCAGCACCTGCAATAGACGCTGAATTAATTGCTTGTCCGATCGTGACCGCAGAAGTACCACCCTTAATAATCGCGTCCCACCGTGAGGTATCGTTACCATTTTTTAGATCTACATAGGCAGCACAAATTCGATCGGGACTTTGATTAAGGAAATTTCGTGCATCCTTAACAAGTTGTTTATTAGAAAGCAGTTTTTTAGTAGTATCTACAATAGCCTCTTTACTGGACAAAAACTTTTTAATGGTATCACCATTAGATAATAAATTTTTAGCTGTATCAGTGGCAGTACTTAAGTCGAAAGAGAGATTCGCTGAAGCGGTAGCTGGAGAGCTTAGTGCTAAAGAAACTGTGATTAGAACAACAATCAGAAATGAAGATATAAGTTGACGTGACTTTTGTAACATAGGCTTGGGCTACATTCTGAGATCTGTAGTTTTATATCCAGGGACTACTATGGCAAATCAGGAGATTTTTCTAGAATTGACTATTTCTGTTCCAAAACTACCCCCAGATTGAGAAAATATCACCTTCTTTAGTTATAAATTTTGCCTTACTTCCTAGCTTTCCACTACTCCATCCCTCCGCTCGATCTCCTTGCACCTCACCACTGCTGACTCGTCACATATCCATCCAAATAGTGGGATCGAGCTATTAGCCGACAAAATCCCCATCGTCAAAGATTGTGGACTTCGATCGATAACCCATCATGCCTTAACCTTTCCCGCCTGTAAAAGTCACCCCTTGAATAAAATAGCGATTGAAAAAAGCGTAAATAATTAAAGCTGGTAAAGTAAACACCATCGAAGCCGCCATAATATAGTTCCAATAACTGATATATTGACCCTTAAAAGCGTTTAATCCCAACGGCAAAGTAAACATTTCTGGATCGAACAAAATAACCATTGGTAGCAAGAAATTATTCCAACTTCCCATAAACACAAATACTGCTTGTGCGGCTAGTGCTGGTTTCGCTAACGGTAAAACAATCCGCCAAAAAACACCGAAGGGTGTCGATCCATCAAGTGCAGCCGCTTCTTCTAATTCCTTGGGAAAATTAACAAAAAACTGCCGCATCATAAAAATAAAAGTAGCATTTACCATACTCGGCACGATCGAGCCTTGATAAGAATTCAACCAGCCGAACGTTTTTAAAATCAGAAATGTGGGAATTAATGAGATTTGGGCTGGAACTGCCAACACGGCTAAAATCAGCAAGAATAATAAATGCTTGCCGCGAAATCGCAATCGCGCGAGAGCATAACCAGCCATCGAATTGAACAGCAAGTTTAAAACTGTAACGCTGACTGCAATAACGACACTATTAAATACCCAGCGTAAAAACAATGGCTCTTGAAAGAAAATCTGCTTATAATTATCGAGTGTAAAGTGCTTGGGTAATAAGCTACTATCGCCACTGACGATTTCTGAAAGTGGTTTAAAAGATGCAGACAGTGCCCAGAGAAAGGGGATGAGCGTGACGATCGCATATAGCACTAATCCCACATATACCAGTATCTTCAGCCAATAACTGCGTTGGCAAAGCCTCTCAGAATGAGAATCGAGATTGCTCACGTTCGATCGCCCCCAAATAACCGTCGCTGCACTAAAGTCAGCATCACGATCGCTACTGATAATAAACACGCGATCGCCGCGCCATAACCCATCTGCAAATTACGAAAAACAGATTGATAAATCAGTAAAACTACTGTCAGGGTGGCATTATTTGGCCCCCCAGTACCGCCAGAAAAGATGTATGATTGGTCGAATAATTGAAATGTACCGATCGTGCCGATCGCCATCACAAAAAAGGTCACAGGTTGCAGAATTGGTAGGGTAATGTAGCGAAACTGCTGCCAACTATTCGCACCATCTAATTGCGACGCATCATAGAGAGATTGTGGGACATCTTGCAATGCGGCTAAATAAATCACCATATAAAATGGTGCCGTAGACCAAATATTCATCATCGCAATCCCTGGCAGTGCGACTGCCGGATCGCCCAACCAATTATAAGTAGGTAAATTCAAAAAAGTCAGCACATCATTGAGCAGTCCATTGGTGTTATAAATCCACATGAAAATTAGTGTTAATACCGCCGAAGAAGTCACCGTTGGCAAAAAATACAGAATCCGCCACCAATTTTTGCCCCGAATTCCGGAGTTGAGAGTTACAGCTAAAATTAGAGCTAAAATAGTTTGAGCGGGCACGACCATTGCGACATACACTGCGGTATTCTTGAGAGCGACCCACGCCCGATCGTCGCCAACTAAATTGATAAAATTGCGGAAGCCAATAAACTGATAATCGATTCCACCTAGTAATCGAACTTTATGAAAAGACAGGAAAATTGCCCACGCGATCGGTAGTATGACAAAGGTACCTACCACAAAAATAGCGGGCATCATAAATAAATACCCAGCTAGATTTTCGTTATTCGATCTCGCTTTTTGTCGCTGTCTTCTGACCAAATTCACAATATTATATCCAACGAAAAAAGCCTTTTCTTCTAATCCAAAATCTGTAGGGGCGGGTTTATGCGATAACCTGTTGGTAATTCTTAAATATTTAAATCAAACCCGCCCTCCTCACCAATAACCAATCGCATGTTATATCCCCTGAATATCGATTATCGACACTACATAGACGAACGATCTGTAAATTCTGGTGGAGGTGGGCGGGTTTGGTTGAGATTTCTAGAATTTATCGATAGTTATTTGCATAAACCCGCCCCTACAGATCCGATTTTCTAATAAAAGATTACTCGATCGATTTAATCTGCCGATTGGCATCTGCCTGCGCTCTGGACATTGCCGATTCTAATGGTTGTTGTCCGAGCATGGCACTGAGAAATTGGTTGTCAAAGTTGTTGAGAATGGCGGCTGGATATTTCCCCGCTTGCCACGGCATCGCATATGCCACTCCAGCCACCAATGGCGCGCGTAAGGGATCTTGCTGATAACCTAACTTTTGAGCGATCGATTTCCGCGAGGGTAAAGCAATCCCCGTACTCGTCCACTTTTCCATCCCAGCTTTGCTAGTCAGATAGGAAATTAATTGCCATGCTGCGGCTTTGTGTAGCGATCGTTTATTCATCACGTAGGCAACGGTAAATACCATTGTACCTTTTTTATTATTAATGCTCGGTACTTCGGCAGTGGCAAAATCTAGCTGGGGAAATGTCGATTGCAAATAAGGAATTGCCCAGTTACCTTCGATCGCCATTGCCACTTTACCTTGTCCTAACATTTCACTACCGGAGTTGGTACCCACATCAGATTTTTGGGCAGAAGTGCGGTCTTTTTGATACTGCTCGACGATCGATTGTAAGCCCTTTAAGCCTGCCTCTGAGGCAAAAGTAGCATTACCGCGATCGTCTATAAGTTCGCCGCCAAATGCCTTAATTGTATAGGCTTGTCGTGCTAACTCCGGCATTACACCATAGCCATATCGATCGATTTTACCGTCTTCATTACGAGAGAAGGTTAACTGTTTGGAATAGTCTCGTAACTGCTCCCAAGTGGCAGGAGGACTAGTCAAACCGGCTGATTTAAATGCTGCTCGATCGTAAAATAAGGCTAGCGTTGAATAATCTTTTGGCAATCCATAAATATGTCGATCGAATTTGAAGCTGTCAATTAACGTCGTTTCAAAATCAGCGAGATCGAATTGAGGTGGAATATAACTATCTAGTGGCTCCAAGACATTTTGACTCATCAAAAATGGAGCTTCTAAGGCATCTAGATAAAACACATCGGGAGCAGCGTCACCAATTAAGCGGGTTTTAATGACGTCCATATACTGGTCATTAATTGCCTCATACTTAACTTTCACATCGGGATGCTGGGCTTCAAAATCTTGAAGCAATTTT